>CANBEE010000124.1 GCA_947367415.1 uncultured Bacteroidales bacterium | reverse complement strand
GATTCGTACATTTTCGGCTTTCTGTTTTGAATTATAAAAAAATGCCATATCTTTGTAGTAAATATGAGAATTAATAAGTTTTTAAGTCTTAAATACATTTATTATGAAGAAACACCTCTTACCCCTCCTCTTGAGCATCCCCATGCTCATGAGTGCTGAGAACATCAGCGTCAACAGCCCCGACGGCAACCTCAAGGTGACCCTCTCGGACAACGACGGCAAGCTCTCCTATACGGTTACGTACAAGGAGCACAGTATCATCGAGTCGTCACCGCTCGGTCTCATGACCAATGTGGGCGACTACACCCAGGGTGCCAAGTTGGCCAAGCAAGAGACCAACGCCATCGACGAGCGCTACACGCTCAACCGCACCAAGAAGAGCGACATCCACTACGTGGCCAACCAGCTCGTAGCCACCTACAACTACCCTGGCCGTAGAATGATGCAGGTAGTGTTCAACGTAAGCAACAACGACATCGCATTCCAGTACCGCCTCTTCCCCATCCGTGAGACCGCATGTGCCGTTGTCAATAGTGAAGTCACAGGATTCGATTTCCCAGAAGGCACCACCACGTTCCTCACCCCGCAGTCGGACCCCATGATTGGCTGGCAGCGCACCAAGCCCAGCTACGAAGAGGAGTATGTAGCCGATGAGCCCATGGGTACTCCATCAAAGTATGGACGTGGCTACACCTTCCCCGGCCTGTTCCACATTGGTGACTGCTGGGCACTTGTATCAGAGACAGGTGTCACAGGTGAATACTGCGGTTCACGCCTCAGCGAAGGCACTGCCGACGGCCTCTATACCATCGCCTACCCCATGGAGGGCGAAAACAACGGTTTCGGTAGCACCGGTGCACAGATTGCACTGCCCAGCGCTACACCCTGGCGCACCATCACCGTGGGTGATAACCTCGCTCCCATCGTAGAGACCACCATCCCCTTCGACGTGGTGAAGCCTCTCTACGAACCCTCAATGGAGTATAAGTTTGGTCGTTGCTCATGGCACTGGATGATCTGGGACGATGCATCGTGCAACCTCGACGACGTGAAGAAGTTCATCGACCTCTCAGCCGCCATGGGTTGGGAATACACCCTTATCGATGGTCTGTGGGACAAACAAATTGGCTACGAGAAAGTGGAGGAACTCATCCGCTACGCCAAGGACAAAGGTGTGGAGCCCTTCCTCTGGTACAACTCTAACGGTGCATGGAACGATGCGCCTCAAGGTCCGCACGACCGCATGTCAAACCCCATCGCTCGCAAGAAGGAGATGAAGTGGATGCAGAAGATGGGCGTGCGCGGTATCAAGGTAGACTTCTGGGCTGGCGATAAGCAGGAGACCATGCGTCTCTACGAGCAGGTACTCTCTGACGCCAACGAATATGGTATCATGTGTGACTTCCACGGCTGCACCCTACCCCGCGGTTGGGAGCGCATGTACCCCAACTATATCGGTAGCGAAGCCGTATTGGCCTCTGAGAACCTCAAGTTCAACCAGCACTTCGACGATGTAGAAGCCTACAACGCCTCACTCCACCCCTTCATCCGCAATGCCGTAGGTAGCATGGAGTTTGGCGGCACCATCCTCAACAAGCGTCTCAACCGCAACAATGACGGTGGCACTATCCGCCGCACAGGCGACGCCTTCCAGCTCGCTACTGCCGTTCTCTTCCAGAACCCTGTACAGATGTTTGGTCTCACCCCCAACAACCTTCAGGATGCTCCCGCCGAGGCGATGGACTTCATGCGTGCTGTACCCACTACATGGGAAGACACTAAGTTCATTGACGGCTATCCTGGTAAATATATCATCCTTGCTCGTCGTAACAAGGGCTTGTGGTACGTAGCCGCCATCAACAACACAGGTGCCGACCTGAAGACAGAGGTAGATCTTGCCTTCTTTGGAAACAACTCTGCCAAGCTCTATTCTGATGGCAAGGAACTCGCCTTCAGCACCAAGGAGCTCAAGTTCAAGAAGAACAAGAAGGTGAAGCTCACTATCCCCCACAACGGTGGTTGTGTCATCGTAGAAGGTAAGGAGTGGAGCGGCAACCCCATCCTCCCCGGCTTCCATGCCGACCCCGAGGTGCTCTACTCTAGCAAGACAGGTCGCTACTACATCTATACCACTACTGACGGTCAGCCCGGCTGGGGTGGTTGGTACTACACCTGCTTCTCATCGGACAACCTCGTAGACTGGCGCTACGAAGGCATCAACTTCGATGTGCGCAACCAGACCTCATGGGCCAGCGGCAATGCCTGGGCACCCGCTATCATCGAGAAGACAGTCAACTACGAGCCTAAATACTTCTTCTACTTCAGTGGCGATGCAGGCCGTCAGAAGGGTAAGGCTATCGGTGTAGCCGTAGCCGATAACCCCGAAGGCCCCTTCACCGATGCTCTGGACAAGCCCCTCGTAGACTATCTGCCCGAGGGTCAGCGCCACGGCCAGCAGATCGATGTAGACGTGTTTACCGACCCCGACACCGGTATCAGCTACCTCTACTGGGGTAACGGATACATGGCTGGTGCCGAGCTCAACAACGACATGATCAGCATCAAGGAGGGTAGCGTAACACTGATGACACCGCAGGGCGGTACCTTGCAGGACTACGCTTTCCGCGAGGCTCCCTACGTCTTCAAGCGCAACGGTTTGT
Organism: uncultured Bacteroidales bacterium; assembly: GCA_947367415.1. Taxonomy (GTDB): domain Bacteria; phylum Bacteroidota; class Bacteroidia; order Bacteroidales; family Bacteroidaceae; genus UBA1189. The sequence continues at coordinate 5,011 of CANBEE010000124.1, read as the reverse complement.
ATTATTTCCTTTGGAGTGTCGACGACACAGGTTCGCCCAACTACCACGTAGCCTACGGCACCTCCACCTCGCCCCTCGGCCCCATCGAGGTAGCCGACGAGCCCGTCATCCTCATCCAGCGCCCCGAGGAGGAGATCTACGGTCCTGCCCACAACAGCGTATTGCAGATTCCCGGCAAGGACGAGTGGTACATCGTATACCACCGCATCAACAAGAACTACATCGACGGCCGCAAGGGTCCCGGTTGGCACCGCGAAACCTGTATCGACCGCATGGAGTTCCTGCCCGACGGACGCATCAAGCCCGTAGTGCCCACACATCAGGGTGTGAAGGCCATCAAGTAAGAAACATACAAGCCTATAATTTAGGGTGTCAGGGGTAAGAACTACTGACACCCTAAATAATTATATATATTATAGTAGTAGTGTCTAAGAGAGCGTAGTATAGATTCTCTGATGAAAATTAGGCTGGGCCTCAGAAAAATGCAAGTAAACTTGCTTTTTCATTCACCTTGCACTAATTTTGCATGATATTAGATAAACTGGACGTATGAACAGACTAAGACATATACTGATTCTGATAGCTATGATGCTTACGGTGCAGTATGCTGCAGCCCAAAGTGAAAGCTATTTCCTGCATACCGTAACCAAAGGGCAAGGATTGTACTCCATATCACGCATGTATGGAGTGACAGAGGCTGACATCATCGCCCTGAACCCAGGGAGCGATGTGGTAATCAAGGTGGGAGAGCAGTTGCGCATACCACAAAAGACGCAACAGACATCACAAGCGAGCACCTCACAGGGTACGCAGCAGGCTGCAGGAGATGGAGGACAGCGTTTCCATACCATCAAGACAGGCGAGACACTCTATAGGCTGACTGTCATATACGGACTCACGGCCCGCGAGATATGCGATGCTAACCCCGGACTGAGTGCCGAGAACTTCAAGGTGGGTCAGGTAATCGTAATCCCCAAGAAGCAGGAGACAACAGCAGAACCAGTACAGAAGGTGACAGAGCCAGCGCCCCTAGTAGGCAAGCAGCAAACAGAGGCCGTAGTGGAGAAGCCCACCAAGCAGGAAGAACCCAAGAGCCGATGCAAGACAGAGCATAAGGTAAAGCGCAAGGAGAATATCTACCGCCTCAGCCGCATGTATGGCATCACCGAGTTGGAGCTCATCAATGCCAATCCTGAGCTGAAGGAGCGCAAGCTGAAGCGTGGTGAGACGATATGTATTCCCTACTCGAAAGAGGAGCTGCTGCAGATGGCTTCACAGCAGGAGCCTATCAAGCAGCCCAAGGAGAGCACCCCAACAACCACCGTAGACCCGACCAACGAAGACCTCTTCGCCGAGTCAAAGGATAAGGCACAAGACATAGAGCAGATAAAAGCAGCTCTCATACTCCCCTTCATGCTCGATGGTGGGGTGGCTACCGACGAGCAGCAAAAGATGGTGGAGTTCTACGAAGGATTCCTATTGGCGATGGACAGTCTGAAGAAAGATGGCGTATCCATTGACCTCCACGTATATGACTCGGGCAATGCGCAGCAGTCTATCAACAGCATACTGAGCCTCCCCGAGATGCGCCAGATGAACATCATCTTCGGCCCCGTACACGAGAAGCACATCGCCGAGGCGGCAGCCTTTGCCGACACCACAGGCATACGCGTAGTGATTCCCTTCGACCGCAGCGTGGACGAGGTGTTCACCAATCCCCACCTATATCAGGTGAACACCCCCCAGAGCTACTTCTACTCTGAGGTGTACGACCACTTCTTCCGCCAGTTCCCCCACCCCAACGTCATCTTCTTCAACACCCCCGGAGAGGAGGAGGATGGCATCGTAGCCGGACTGAAGCAGGAGCTGACCAACCGTCAGGCCTCCTACACCGTTCTGGTGGCCGACACAGCAACCAACAAGGACACCATACGAGCCCACATGAGTCTGGACCACCAGAACATACTGATGATGACCTCAGAGAAGAGCGGAAGCCTCAACAATATGATGCCCGTCTTCCAACTGCTGGTGCGCGATACAGCTACCACGAAGTATGACGTACACCTCTTTGGCTACCCGCAGTATCAGGTCTACACCAACAATCATCTGGCCTCGTTCTATGAGATTGACACCTACTTCTACTCATCGTTCTACACCAACAACCTGTTGCCACAGGCAGTAGATTACCATAAGAAGTACCGCCGCATCTATAGTAAGGAAATCGTAAATCGATACCCCAAATATGCCATCCTCGGATTTGACATCGGCTACTACTTCCTGAAAGCGCTGCACCTGTACGGCACCGATATGGACAACCGACTTGGCGAGATGAAGTACAACTCCATACAGACCGGATTCAAGTTTGAGCGAGTAAACAACTGGGGTGGATTCATCAACCGTAAGGCATTCTTCATCCACTTCAGCAACGAGTACGAACTGCAAAAAATTGACTTCGACTGATGAAACGCCTGCTACTACCTCTTCTATGCATGCTCCTTGCCACCAGTGCCTTCGCTCAGGTAGGCGAGCTGCGCGACAACGTGGCTGTAGGCTTCAATGCCGGATACAACCTCAGCAGCGTGGACTTCAGCCCCACTGTCAAGCAGGGGCTGCAACCTGGATACACGGGAGGTGTCACCCTGCGCTACACGACCGAGAAATACATCTCGCTCATCTGTGCCGCACAGTTGGAACTTAACTTTGCCCAGCGTGGATGGAACGAGACCATCGAAGATGGTACCCATAACACCTATCAACGAACGACCAACTACGTAGAAATTCCCTTCTTCGCGCATATCGGATGGGGAAAAGAGGAGCGAGGGATGCAATTCTTCGTCAATGCGGGTCCGCAGATAGGTCTGTACCTCAGCGGTGAGGAGTTCTACGGCTTTACCGACAAGCACCCTTGGAACCCCAGCTACCGTCCGAACGGAGTCAACTCGCAGTATGGCAAGGAGGTAGAGAACACGCTCGAATATGGCATTGCCGGCGGTGCAGGCATGGAGCTGAAGACCGTCATTGGCAACTTCCTCCTTGAGGGACGCTACTTCTTCGGCCTATCCGATATGTTCGGTAACTCAAAGTCCGACCCCTTCGGCCGCTCGGCCAACACCACCATCACCATCAAGCTATCCTATCTGGTGGATATACTCAAGTAAACACGAATCGAAGCTATAAGAAAAGACGTGAGGCAGTCCCGAAACCGAGACTGCCTCTTGCTTTATCACTGATAAGAAAGCTATCAGAGAACCTTCTTGTAGAGGGCGATGATATCCTCCTTCGTAACCTCGCGAGGATTACCGGGAGTACATACGTCTGTGATAGCCTGCTCGGCCAATGCGGGGATGTCCTCCTCCTTGATGCCAATCTCGGTCAAGTGCTGCGGTATGCCCACTTCGATAGCGAGGTCGCGCACAGCCTTGCATGCAGCCTCGGCAGCCTCTTCCTTGGTCATGCCTTCACGGTATGCATCCATAGCCTTGGCAATCTCTACATACTTGTCGAGACATACGGGAGCGTTGAACTCCATGATGGTGGGGAGCAACAAAGCATTGGCCACGCCATGAGGAATATCGAAGAGCGAACCCATAGGATGAGCCATGCCATGAACCACACCGAGACCAACGTTTGAGAACGCCATACCGGCAATATACTGGGCTACTGCCATACCGTTACGGCCTACGGGATTGGTGGGCTCAAACACTGCTGTGCGCAGGTACTTGTTGATCATGCGGATGGCCTCGATCTCGAACATGTCGGACATCTCCCAAGCAGCCTTGGTGATGTAACCCTCGATAGCATGAGTAAGTGCATCAAGACCTGTAGCAGCTGTGGTACCCTTAGGCAATGAGTACATGAGCTCGGCATCTACGATTGAGCAGCAAGGGATGTCATTGGGGTCAACACACACCATCTTCTTCTGCTTCTCCTCATCGATGATGACGTAGTTGATGGTAGTCTCGGCAGCTGTACCGGCTGTAGTAGGCAATGCGATGATGGGCACACTCTTATGCTTGGTAGGAGCTACGCCCTCGAGTGATACTACATCAGCAAACTCGGGATTGGTGATGATGATACCGATACCCTTGGCTGTATCCATGGCAGAACCACCACCAATAGCCACCAAGCAGTCGGCACCTGACTTCTTGAATGCCTCAACACCCATCTGAACGTTGGTCACGGTAGGATTGGGCTTTACTTCACTATAAATCTCATAGGGGATGCCAGCCTCATCGAGCACGTCGCTCACCATCTTGGCAACTCCATATTGGATGAGTCCTTTGTCAGTTACAATCATGGCCTTCTTGAAGCCTAAGCGGTTGATAACACCGGGGAGCTCCTTGCGTGAGCCGGGGCCGAAGTAAGATACTTCGTTGAGAATAAAACGATTTACCATTTTCTTGTGTCTTTTCTGGTTAGTATTGAGATTTCTGTTTGCGATATAAAAATAATAGGATGGCTATTCCGGCCATCCTATTATTCTTCTATGGTTACCGGACTGATGATCCGATGTGCAAAGATTACTTCTTTGACTTTACGGCTGCAGCCTCGATGGGCAGGCAAGCCTTGTAGTTTTCGATGTAGGCGTTGAAACCTGCAACCTCTTCCTTGGTGGGAGCGATCTCTTCACCGGTGTTACCGCCGAATACAACCTCCTCGAGGTAATCCTCAAGTGAGAGCTTCTTGTCGTTGTTCACCAGGTAAGAGCCGAGCAGTGCCATACCCCATGCACCACCTTCACCTGCAGTCTCCATTACAGAGATGGGCGAGTTGATGGCAGCTGCGAGTACGCGCTGGCCTACGCCCTTGGTCTTGAACAGACCACCGTGGCCGGTGATGCGGTCTACGCGGATCTTCTCTTCGTTGAAGAGGATGTCGTTACCGATCTTGAGCACACCTACCGATGCATGCAAGTGAGCACGCATGAAGTTGGCGAGGTTGAACTTGTCGCCGGCTGAGCGTACAAACATGGGACGACCCTCCTCCATACCGGTGATAGGCTCACCAGAGA
>CANBEE010000123.1 GCA_947367415.1 uncultured Bacteroidales bacterium | reverse complement strand
GTATAGACCTTAGTCCAACACTAAAAACAGGAATATTCTCATAATAATTCTCTCCATTTATATTTAGATTACAAAGTCCTTTGTGCCCATTTTTATAGGAACGAACACGAATATAATAATTACCCGTGGCAGGAATTGTAATATTTAATGAAGCCATACAGTTCTCATTTGACATCGAAGACCAAGAATAATCAAAAGGTAAACTGTAGCTGAACATTTCTAACACATGAGCGAAATTATCTACCCCATTTGTTGCTACAAAAATCTGACTTCCTTCTGTAAAATAGACTTTCGTATAAAATGTGTAACTAATGTTTAATCCAGAATAATACTCATATGCATAAAGAGGATTCTCAGAAGTAGAAGCCACTGAAAATCCTATTTCCGGCTGCCCTAAAATCTCATTGACCGAAAGAGTATCATTTCCCGGAGTTGTGGCGACAAGAGCATTTTTAGCTGCATTTTGTGCACTAAACTGTTTAATAGTCGATTTATAGCTATTGTACCGAGTGTCATCGATTTTTGCATCTTTTAAGTTTAATGATAATTTGATATGCTCCACATTTGGGATATTAGGAATCACACCAATAACAGCTATAGTATTGATGCCTTTACACAATGAAATTCTCTTTCTTTCAGAGAGTGTTATATCCTGCCAATCACCAACTGTAGGGATAATTTTGTCTGCCAATATATTCCCATTTACCGAAACGGAATACCTCGCAAAAGAACCATCTCTTAGTTTTGCAGGGAACATCCAAAAATTTGCATAGTATTCACCCGCAACAGGAACTTCCACTTCAAAAGAAATGATGGCATTATTACCAACAACCTCATTTGTAGACTTCTTAATTATAGCATCACCACCTAATTCTGGATTATTCAGAAAGTAATCCACTTTCGCAATTGTTTGCGAAAACATTTGTATGTTGCATGTCAATGCACATACAAGTAAAAAAATAGTCTTTCTCATACGTTTCTGGAATTAATGTGATTAACTTAAGTTTCGCAAGTAGAATCAACAGCATTTCAGACATCTAACAGACTCTGTCATTGCCTTTGGTCCCTACGGGCGGCGAACTTTGTTTCTGAACGCAGTGAAGAAACGTGTTCGCTGGCCGAAAGGGAAAAGCAATCTCGCAAAGTCTCTTGCAAAGTCCCAGTGCGAGATTCTCGGACGAGCCGAGCGCAAGCATTCTTCGCGGTGCTCAGGATGACACAGACGGCATAATATTACTTGCGAAACTTAAGTGATTAATAAAATGCTTAGAGATTAAAGTTGCCAGTAAAACGATCGCCATAGGCGGTCACCAAAGTAAGGGTATAGCTACCTGTACCGCCACCGGCAATGTTAATTTCGCCCATTCCATCGGCAGAATCCACCGTTCCCGACCAGCTGTTTCCTGTAGTCATGTTCCGCACGCTTACTTGTACGTTACCTACATTGTGCGTAAAATCAAGAAAGATGGTTTCGCCCTGGTAGTAAGCCTCAAGAGGAATAACAACAACTCCTCGTTCATCGCCATACCCTTTTTCAGGAGTGAGTACTATAGGCTTCTTAATAGGATTCTCGTCTTCAGCAAAGGCATTACCTACCATCACCAATCCCATCAAAAGGGATAAGAATAACATTTTTGTTTTCATCGCTTGTCAATTTCTAAAGTTTGTAAATAGGTCTTGATAAATTTCTGTGGTAAAGATAAAGCTTTTGTGCTCTCGATGCAAAGAAAATGGCAAGAAATCGCCTTGCAAAGACCTTTGCAAATAGCTGATTTATTGCGCGTTATAACTTTGCAAGATTTTAAAACCTTGCAAGGCGGTAATGTGTACTGTAAATCAGTGCATTACAAACATGCTCTGCAAGGTGGTGGAATGGGCAAAAACCGCCCTAGACAGCTGATGCTATAATATCCTGCCATCGCATTTGCTTTATTGAATGGCTTTTTGTACTTTTACGGCAATAAACAGACACATCATGAACACACGTAATACACTGCCACTGATATTGGCACTGATGATGGCTCTGCTCACGGGATGCACCAACCGCGCAGCGATGGAGGAGCTTGCATACCTGGAGACACGCATGGAAGCCAATGCTGACAGCGTGCGCAATGCACTGGCTGCCATGGATGGCAACCGGCTACGTGGTGAGGCACGAGCCTTGCATGCACTACTATACAGCCAGGCACTGGACAAGTGCTATATAGACGTAGCCAACGATTCGCTGATAAGTATAGCCACAAAATATTATCGCAAGGGTGATGAGCCGCTACGTGCATTGCAGGCATTTTACTATCAGGGGCGCGTGATGGAGAATGCTGAGGAACACAAAGAGGCCATAGCCACATATACAGAGGCCTTAAAATATGTTGACGCAATAGACAATCCTTACGCTGTAGGGTTGCTATACGGTCATTTGGGGGCATTGTACTCACAAGACATGAACTACAAAAATGCTCTGGAGTACACCCAAAAAGCCTATGAGTATTATGAAAAGGCTGGACTCATGCGCCTGCAACACATCAAACTGAGGGATATAGGGAAGATATATCTGTTAATGGAGCGTGTCAATGATGCAGAAGCATGTTTGAAAAAGACCCTTGACTGGGCTTATCAAAATCAAGAAAAGAAACTCTGTAAGACTTCAATGGAAAGTCTGCTTTATCTCTATTATGTAACAGAAGATACTGCCTCTACAAGAAAATTATATGAAGGAAAGGAGTACGAGTTATGCAAAGATGTACTTGAGGACGACCTTTATTTAGTCGATTACTTTGCTATGATACAAGATGCAGACAGGGCAAAAATGCATTTAGAACAAACTTGGTTACGCGCAAATACAATAAGCGACACGATAAAGGCATATCAAGCTGCATCTCACATGCATAAAAGATTAGGGAACTACAAAGAAGCTTTAGATTACCATATAGAACTGTTGCGCATACAAAACAATGAATTACGCCTTACCTTGGAGCAGCCTTTACTTGCCGCGCAACGCGACTTCTTGCAGAACCAAAACGAACTGGCGGAGGTGAAGCTACAGAAAAGCCGTCAAGCGATACTCTCCATCGTGGTGGCGGCCATACTGGCAATAGCTATCATTATTATAGTATCGCGCACACACGCGCGCAAGAAACGTGAGGAACTGGACGGCTACGTGAACCTCACCGAAGACCTGCAACGCTCGCTATACAGCAAGGAGGAGGCGATAAGCCGTATGGGCGAGCAGCTACAGCAGCAAGATGAGCAGGCACGCACCATGAGGACACGCCTGGCCGACCTCATGCGCGGACGATACGAACTGCTCAACGAACTCACCAACACCTACTATGAAACCAGCGGAAGCAGAAACACCGGCAAGAGCGAAAGCAAGGCCGACCGCGAGGCCATATACCAGAAGGTGAAAACGGCCATAGACCGCATGGCAGGAAACCGCAAGGAGATGCAAGAGCTGGAGAACATTGTCAACGAATACTGCGACAACGCCATGGCACACATACATGCCGAACTGCCCGAGCTGCCCTACGACGACACAGTGCTGCTATGCTACATCTATGCCGGATTCTCAGCCAAGGCCATACACCTGTTTACCAAGAACAGCATCTCGAACATCTATTCACGCAAGTCGCGCCTGAGAGAGCACATCAAGCAATCTGACGCGCCCCACCGCCAGCAATTACTGGATATGATGCCGTAGCGGCGGGCATACGCAGCATCGAGTCTGATGCCTCACAAAAGCGAGGAGAGGCCAAGGCCTCTCCTCACACGTTGTTGTCATCAATGACGATGTCGGTATCAATCTATAATTTCTGATTTTTACTCATTACATTGCCTCGATGATGACGCGGCGGTTATAGGATGCGGGATCGAGGGTGGCGACTCCACCTTTGCCTTCGACGGTCAGGTTGGCTTTGTTGACACCAAGCTTAACAAGCTGGTCGGCGATGGTCTGGGCACGCTTCATTGACAAGCTCTGGTTGTACTTTGCATCACCGGTAGCACTGTCGGCATAGCCTATGATGTGGAGCTTCACGTTGTCCTGCTTAGCCATTGTGGCGATAGCCTTCAGGTTTACAAGATCCTTGTCGGATGCCAATGTTGCGGAATTGAGGTCAAAGAAGATTGACTGGGGAGCTGTCATGCAGTCACCGGAGATGACCTTCTCCTTCACGATTTCTTTGGGCTTCTGCGCCAGCTGGTTGCGGAGGTTGCGGTTGTTGGACTGCTCTTGAGCCAGAGCCTCGTTCAAGGCTGCTATCTCGGCAGCATTCATCATCACGAGCGAGCTGATGTCGGGGCTGTTGTTCCAGGTATCGCCACCAATCGTATAGGTGATACCGGCTGTAACGGAGAATATGTCATCGAAAGCACGCTTGGGGCCAGTGACGCCATCCATAGACTTGTCGGCAAAAAGGGCTCCCATCTCAAGGTTGACCTTCCATGAATCGTTGAGGCGGAATGTGTTCAAGATACCGGCATTGAAGCCAAAGGCATAGCTGTTATGGTCGAACACGCGCACGGCACCCATACCTACATAAGGAATCATACTGTAGAGTCGGTCGGGGTTGTAGCCCATAATCATGTTGGTCACATTCATCAAGGCATCGACGTGGAGGTTCATGTAGTCGAGCTTATCCTCGTAGCCCTGGAACTGGTAGCCGTTATACGCCAAACGCATACCCATGCCAGGAGTAAACCACTTACCAACATAGGCTAGGCCAGAGAAGGTGATACGGTCCTTGAACTCCTGAGAGCCTTCGGGATAGAGATAAGAGAACTGGGCGCCAGCGTTCAAAGATATGAACCAGTTGTCCCAGAAACTGTTTGTCTGCACACTATACTTCGAGACGGGAACTTCGGCAATCTCTACTACCTCTGTTACTTGTGCTTGGCTCGCTGATACTGAGAACAATGCGGCCACAGCCATCAAACAAATCGCTTTTTTCATACTGTTAGGTCTTTAATTTATGTTTACCAAAAAAGTCTTATGTATCGTATAAACACGAAACATGAGATTTTGTTTTCAAAGACCAAACAATGCAAAGCCCTTTTCTGGACTTATACGAAATGAGCTGCCCCTCTATAGACAGAGGAACAGCTCATTAGAACAGTACGAGCCAAGAACGCCACATGGACTCCTGTCAGCAGAAGCGCTTCTCGATGTCGTTCTCCTCGATGATAGCAAAGACCTTTTTGCCATCGGGAGTGTAAGCCGGCATGTCACAGGCAAAGAGTTCATCGATGAGGGCTGTCATCTCATCGGGCGAGAGCACCTGACCTACCACGATAGCCGCCGAGCGTGCCATTGTAAGCGCCAGGGCACGATGCACCTCCTCCTTGGGCACATTGCCCTGCTCGATGGCTCCAGCAAGCATATCGCCTACCAGTGAGGAGGGATTGAGGCCTTCGATGCCTCCGGGGACACCTTGTATGGCGAATGAGCCGCCACCCATATTGCTGATATCGAAGCCCAAGCCGGCAAAGTCGTCCAACAACTGCTCCATCATCATCGCTTGTGAGGCGGAGAGGGTAAGCATCTCAGGGAACAACAACCCTTGCGAGGCACTGCGCTGCTCGCCCAACTGCGCCATGTAGCGCTGATAGAGGATTCGCACATGAGCACGGTGCTGATCCACCAACATAAGCCCCGACTTCATGGAGGTGATTATATATCTTCCCTTGTACTGATAGCAGTCGGAGCACTTGTCGTGCATAGCTGCAGCGTCATCGAAAAGCGGAGTATCAGAAAGGGGCGGCTGCTCACTGGGCAGGCTGCCTCTAATAGGCTCATCCCAAGGCAAATCCGCCTCCATAGGGTCATCAAAGCGAATTTCCCGACCTACATGCGAGCCTTCGACACCTTTATATAGATCATTCCATCGCGTAGAGACAGACTTATGAGAGGGTGCTCCACCCTGCTTGAAAGGATTGTAGGTGCTGTCGACAGTAGGCATGGGAGGGGTGAGCGCCGCATTGCCGGAACCAAGGACGGGAATATCAGGACAATCCGCCACATCGAAATCGATGGAGGGCGCCGCATTGCTCCGTCCCAGCACCTCACGCACCGAGGCCATCAGTATCTGCCAGATGGCTTGCTCGTCCTCGAACTTGATTTCTGTCTTTGTCGGGTGTATGTTCACATCAATGCGCGAGGGATCGACTGTAAAGTACAGGAAGTAGGGAACCTGCTCCGTAGCGGGGATGAGATGCGCATAGGCCTCCATCACAGCCTTGTGGAAATAGGGATGACGCATATAACGGCCGTTGACAAAGAAGAAGCAGTGGGCACCCTTCTTACGGGCACTCTCGGGGACACCTACACAGCCGGTTATCTTGACCAACGTGGTGTCAACATCCACGGAGAGCAGCTCCTGCCCCAGTTTCTTGCCAAACAGATGCTGTATGCGCTGGCGCGATGTCGCCTGCGGCACATTGATAAGCTCCACATCGTTGCGGAACACAGAGAAGGCTATCTCGGGGTGTACGAGAGCTACGCGCTCTATCTCTGCCAGCACGTTATTCACTTCCGTCTGGTCTGACTTGAGGAACTTGCGTCGTGCCGGCACATTGAAGAAGAGGTTCTTTACCTGAAAGTTGGTGCCTACAGGACACATCTCCACCTCTTGGGACTCAATGCGGGAGGCTGCAATATGGATTACAGTGCCCAGTTCGTCCTCGGCACGGCGAGTGCGTACCTCCACTTGCGCCACAGCAGCAATAGAGGCCAATGCCTCTCCACGGAAGCCGAAGGTGTGAAGGGCAAAGAGGTCGGCCGGGTTCTTTATCTTGGACGTGGCATGCCGCTCAAATGACATTCGGGCATCAGTCTCTGACATGCCTTTACCGTTGTCAATCACTTGAATATTGGTACGGCCGGCATCGACAAGGCGCACCTGAATGACAGTAGCTCCGGCATCAACAGAGTTCTCGACCAACTCCTTGACCACTGAAGCTGGACGTTGAATGACCTCTCCGGCAGCAATCTGATTGGCCACCGAGTCGGGCAGCAGATGAATCAAATCTTCACTTGCCATGCTCTATCATCTTAATATAGCGATAAGTATAAGAGCCATCACTGCCAATATCAATATGAGGCGCTTGGTAGTAAGTGGAGATCCGTCCTCCTTTCTGCGCTTGAGGTGCGAGGTCTGCTCCACCATTTTACCGCGGATTCTCTCCTCAGTAGTAGGTTCTGCCTTCTGAATCATGCCCAAGTCGAGCTTCGCCTTTTCCTCTATCTTCTGCAAGCGCTCCTTGCGCTCATCTACATATATATACTGATGTTCGAACCTTCTTGGTTCGCGTGTCTTGAATATACCCATAACAAATTACTTCGATTCTTTATCAATCAATCCCTTGAGCGAAGGCAACGGCACCTCTTTACGGGATACTGCCTTCAGCTTCTCATCTTCACTCTTTCCACGCCATACCATGATGTCGTACTTGTTCATAGGACGCAGCTTGTGCAGCCAGGCGAAATTATCCAGCTTATCTTTACCCAGAGGTATCTGAGTGATGGGGTAGAACACACCGTTTGACTGGTCTGTGATGAGTAGCTTATCCACCTGGCGTTCTTTCATGAAAGCTGTAAGCAGACTGGCTTCTGTCGTGTTCATACCAAAAGCCACGCTATCGCCCTCCTCGATGTAATAGTATACGACCATCACATTGCCT
>CANBEE010000122.1 GCA_947367415.1 uncultured Bacteroidales bacterium | reverse complement strand
CAACGTATTCACCGGTACCGTCCTCATTGAGCCCAAGCCCATGGAGCCCACCAAGCACCAGTACGATGTGGACACAGAGACCGTGATCGGGTTCCTCAAGGCGCACGGATTGGACAAGGACTTCAAGGTGAACATCGAGGTGAACCACGCCACACTGGCAGGTCACACCTTCGAGCACGAACTGGCTGTAGCTGTTGACAATGGCATGCTGGGCTCTATCGATGCCAACCGTGGCGACTATCAGAATGGTTGGGACACCGACCAGTTCCCCATCGACAACTACGAACTCACCCAAGCCATGATACATATTATCCGCAATGGCGGCTTCGGCAACGGAGGTACCAACTTTGATGCCAAGACACGTCGCAACTCGACCGACCTGGAGGATATCTTCATTGCCCACATTGCAGGAATGGATGCTATGGCCCGTGCATTGGAGTCGGCAGCTGCAATGCTCGAAGAGTCGCCCTACAAGAAGATGCTGGCAGAGCGCTATGCTACATTCGACAGCGGCGAAGGCAAGGCTTTCGAAGAGGGTAAATTGGGAATCGAAGATCTCGTAGCCTATGCAAAACAGCATGGCGAACCTCAGCAGATCAGCGGCAAGCAAGAGCTCTATGAAGCTATACTAAATATGTATTGCTGATAGTTGAAAAGGATTGAACGTATCGGGCGGGATTAACCGCCCGATATTTTAGTTCCTATGTCTACAAAGAAAAATAATATTTCCATGAAGAGATATCTATACACCATCGCTTTTGTCTTATCAACAATTGCCTGCACCAACAAGCAAAGTTTCGTCATCGAGCAAGGTAGCCCCGCAACAATCGTGCTGTCACCCAACGAAGGGCAAGTAGTGCATACAGCCATCGACTTGGTCAAGCGCGATTACCTGGCCGTATTTGGCGACTCTTTGTCATTGACATCCACACTCAACGAGAGCAACAGCACGCCTCAGATTCTTGTTGCCACATACGGCACTAAAGATTGCGAAGCCCTATTACAGAAGTTGGGCATCAAAAGCGACATACTGGTAACACATCCCGAAAGTTACCACATGGGTGTGCAGATAATCAACGAAAAGCCTATACTATATATAATAGGTGGCGATGACAGAGGCACCGCCTATGGCCTCATGGCACTGTCAGAGCTTATGGGCATTTCTCCCTGGGAATGGTGGGCCGATAGTCCCATCAAACCACGCAAGCGATGGATAGTAGATAGCTTCTCGACCATAGAATACCCCAAGGTGCGCTACCGTGGCATATTCCTCAACGATGAGGACTTCGCATTAGTACCCTGGGCCAACGAGACCTACGACCCGGGCACACGCAAAGGCGAGCTGGGGCCAAAGACATACGGCAGGATATTCGAATTGCTGTTGCGCCTACGCGCCAACACCTGCTGGCCCGCAATGCACGAATGCACTATACCATTCTTCTTTGTTGAGGGAAACCGCGAGATGGCCGAGAAGTATGGCATATATATGGGAGCCTCGCACTGCGAACCCATGGCACGCAACACCAATGGCGAGTGGCGAGTGAGCGGTGAGGGAGACTATGACTATGTCAACAATAGCGAATCGGTCAAGCGCTTCTGGCGCGAACGTGTTGAAGAGGTGGCCGAGACGCCCGTCATCTACACCTTGGGAATGCGTGGCGTGCATGACGGAAAGATGAACGGTGCAAAGACAATAGAAGAGCAGCGCACCGTACTCACACAAGTGCTTGCCGACCAACGTGCCATGCTGTCAGAATTGGTAGACTCCACACTTACCAACATACCACAAGCATTCATCCCCTACAAAGAGGTACTCGATATATACAACGCGGGACTTGAGGTGCCCGATGATGTAACCCTCATGTGGTGCGATGACAACTACGGTTACATACGTCACCTACCCGATTCAGCAGAGCGTCTGCGTAGCGGAGGCCACGGACTCTATTACCATGTCTCCTACTGGGGTCGCCCACACGATTACCTGTGGCTACCCTCCACGCATCCCGTATTGATGGCTACCGAGCTACTGAGAGCGTTCGACTCGGGCAACAGCAACATGTGGGTACTCAATGTTGGCGACATCAAACCTGCAGAGTACCTGACCGAGCTATTCATGGACATCGCCTGGGACCCCGAGCAAGTCAGAGAAAAGGGAGTGCGAGAGCATATGACCCAGTTTATGACTCGCGAGTTCGGTCAGCGTCGAGCTACAGCTTTGACCGACCTCATGTTTGACTACTACCACCTGACATACATCCGTCGTCCCGAGTTTATGGCTCATACACGCACTGAAGAGCGTGACCCCAAATACAAACGCCCCACTTCACTGCCCTGGAGCGAAGAGTATATACACCATCGCATCAAAGCATACGACGACCTCATAGTTGATTGTAACCGACTGGGCGATTATGAAGACAAGGCCCATGCCGATGTGTGGTACCAACTGATAGAGTATCCCGTGAAAGCAGCAGCCAGCATGAACAAGAAGTGGTGCTATGCACAGTTGGCCCGCCACGGAGCAGATGAAGGATACTGGCTCAAAGCAGACGAGCAGCATAGAATGACAGTTGCCAGCACACAGCACTATAATGAAGTGGTGGCCGATGGCAAATGGAACAAGATGATGAACTATCATCCACGCAACCTGGCAGTTTACGACAGTGTTCCCCGCAACACCTTCGAAGGCACACTGGAGCACGAGATCTACACCATCGGTACTCCGCTAGAATGGGAACGAACAAGCGCCATTGAAGAATTGGGCTACAGCCGCCAGGCCACACCATTGCACGAAGGCGAGCCACTCAGCTTAACCATCGGAGCCTCAGACTCTATCGTGCTGGCTTTTATCCCTAACCATCCCGTACAGAGCAAGCAACTGCGCATACGTGTCACTCTGGACAACCAACCATCCAAGATCTTCAATATCGCCACCTATGGACGTAGCGAAGCATGGAAACGTAACGTCAAGCGCAACCTTGCCCTCTGTCCCCTACCCTTCGGCCCCACAAGCGAAGGCAAGCATACACTTAGCATTGAAGCACTCGACCCCCATATCATTCTCGATGAAGTTTACATAATGGAATAAACGCATTATTTATTGTTGAACTGGCATGCCCACTACGACAGCTTATGGGACATCATCAACTGGGACGTGATAGAAAACCGATTGCCCCTATAAAAAAGAAATGCGGAGATTGCTCCGCATTTCTTATACTTATATATAGAGAGGATTATCTCACATTCAACTCAGCAGAATATGATGACGATTCACCATATATCTGGCCTGTCTCTGTCTGGGCTGAATAGTCATACTTGGCTTTGAAGGTCACCGTATATTTTCCACTCACTTCAGGAGCCTTGAAAGTCCACATTGGAGGTGTGTTCAACTTATGAGGGGCTATCACCTTAACAGAGCCACTCAGTACGCTATCATTAGTAACGTAAAGTTTCCAAGTGTAGTCGGCCTCTGTAATATAATCGCCTGGATATTGCACCTGCATGAATACGGTAACAGAGTCACCGGGATTACAGATTGAGGATTTTCCTATCTCACCCTGTTTGTCCAATGTAATCGTTGAAGGAGCCTCAGTTGTAAAACGGAGTTTTCCATACACAGGCTGTTCACTATAGATAGGCTCGTGGCACGCAACTGTACACAACAGCAGAACAAGAGATGCCATAAATAATACTTTCTTTTGCATAGGTATTTCTTTTTTAAATGACTAATTTGCTGTAAAGATAGTAATAAAGTGCGAATAATCAATATTGTTTACATTTTTATAGGTTTACAAACACATCATCCATTGGTTTGCGGTTCTTTTCAGGCACTTCATTTGTTGCCGGATAGCCAATGGGGATAAGCACTGCAGGTTCATAGGGATCGGCAATGCCAAAAAGGCTGCGGCATAACTCCACATCGAAGTTGCATACCCAGCAGGTACCCAATCCGACTTCGGCTGCTGCTAAACACAAATGCTCTACAGCTATACTAATATCGATATCAGCATGGTCTTTAGGCTCTGAACGGCGACGTTTCCAAGATTCCTCGTGGTTGGAGCAGGCTATGATATACATGGTCGCCTCATTGAACCACTCGCGATGATAGCATTGGCGAATCTTTTCGCAGTCTTCAGGTTTACTGACAATATAGAACTTCCATGGCTGCAGATTAACGGCAGAAGGAGCCAGGCGTGTACATTCCATTATATACTCCAGTTTCTCTGGTTCGATGACACGTTGCTCGTATGAGCGTACTGAATAACGTGCTTTTACTAAATCTAAAAATGACATATCTTTCTTTTTTTTATGGATTTGAAATCTAAATAATCATAATCCTTAACCTATTACCATACCACATCACTCAAACCTCATAGCCTTGGTCGGATAGATATGAGAGATGAGCTGTGAGGGCACTATGAGGATAAGTACGGAGAGTACGAACATGGCAACGTTGACAATCAAGAAAAAAAGCCAGTGAAACTCTATGGGCACACTGTCTAAATAGTAGTTTGCAGGATCAAGCGGAATCAATTTCGTAAACTTTTGTATTGCACATAGTCCTAGACCTACCACATTGCCCCATAGCATACCTTTTTCGATAATAAGCATGCCGAGATATAAAAAAGATTTACGAACCGAGGCGTTGGATGCACCAAGTGCCTTGAGTATACCTATAAATTGTGTACGTTCGATAATAAGTATCAACAAGCCCGATATCATAGTGAAGGCTGCCACGCCAATCATCAATGCCAAGATAAGCCATACATTCATGTCTAGCACATCGAGCCAAGCGAAGAGGCCAGGATTGATATCCGTAACAGACTGCACCAGATATTGCTCCCCATACCTATCTTCCGTACGGTCAAGCACTGAACCCAACTCCCAATTCATATCGTCGACCTTATCGAAGTCAGCAAGCTGCACTTCAACTCCTGTCACTTGATCTGATTCCCAGCGATTCAGACTCTGCACTGCCTTCAGGTCTGTTACAATAAACAGACGGTCATATTCGCTGAAACCTGTTTCGTATATGCCTGTCACTGTATAACGACGTGCACGCATAGCTCCTTGCAAGAAATAGGCATCTATCTTATCCCCTACTTCAAGAAGCAATTTATCGGCTATCAGGCGAGAAATAAGGATATTGTTCGATATCACACTATCGGAGAAAGCTGGAAGTTCACCCTCTTTCAGATAATTACTATAGAATGACAAATCATAGTCCTCACCAACGCCTTTGAAAACACAACCCAAGAAATCACCGTCAGCTCGTAACACTCCAGCCTTAGTAGCATAACGTTGTACATGCTCTACCCCAGGTGTCTCCTGCAACATTTGCAACAATGCGGTATCGGGGGCTATAGGCAATGCCTCATAGTCATTAGCCGACTCATAATTGCTGATATGCAGATGTGCACTGAAGCCAACCGCCTTTTCTCTAACCTCATACTTGAAGCCAAATGATACGGCAATCGTGACCAACATCACCGCTAGTCCTAACGCCACTCCAGCCTGTGCTATAAGTACGGCTGGGCGCGATACCTTGCGACTACCTTGCTCGCTCTTATAGAGCCGGCGGGCGATGAATGATTCCATTTTATTATCTTAAATTGAAAGTGGAAAGTTTCCATCCGGAAGGAATGAACTTTCATCTTTTCTCTTTGATCTTACCACTCAAATAGTTCTTCCGGGATATGCCTCCAACGCTTTCTGTAATACCACAAGGGCACGCTGCAGATCATCCTTCTTCAGTACATAGGCAATACGCACCTCATTGCGTCCCGCCCCAGGAGTGGTGTAAAAGCCACTGGCAGGAGCCATCATCACAGTCTCGCCCTCATAGTTAAATTCGCTCAGACACCAAGCACAGAACTTCTCGCTATCGTCAACTGGCAGACGGGCAACCGTATAGAACGCACCCATAGGAATGGGACTATATACGCCAGGGATGCGGTTAAGGCCATCGATTAAGCATTTACGGCGTTCTACATACTCATCGTACGTGTCACGTGTGTACTCTTCCGGCTCGTCAAGTGAAGCCTCGGCAGCTATCTGTCCAATCAGCGGAGGACTCAAGCGAGCCTGACAAAACTTCATCACCGCTTGACGCAACTGTTTGTTTTTTGTAATGAGCGCCCCGATACGTATACCACACTCCGAGTAACGTTTCGACACAGAGTCGATAAGCACCACGTTATCTTCAATACCCTCAAGGTGGCAAGCCGATATATAAGGTGAACCTGTATATATGAATTCACGATACACCTCGTCGGAGAAGAGATAGAGGTCATACTTCTTCACCAAATCACGTATCTGGTTCATCTCACGGCGAGTATACAGATAGCCTGTAGGATTGTTGGGGTTACATATCATGATTGCCTTGGTACGTTCATTGATAAGTTCCTCGAATCGTTCTACCTTCGGTAAGCAGAAGCCCTCCTCTATCGTTGTTGGGATAGTACGTATCACAGCCCCAGCAGAGATGGCAAACGCCTGATAGTTTGCATAGAAGGGGTCGGGCATGATAATCTCATCACCAGGATTCAAGCAGGCCAGAAATGAAAAAAGCACAGCCTCGGAACCACCCGTAGTGATAATAATATCATCAGCCGTCAGATTAATATCATATTTCTTGTAATAACCCACCAATTTCTCACGATAGCTGCGATAGCCCTGCGAAGGACTATACTCAAGTACCTTGCGATCGATATTGCGTATGGCATCAATAGCAGCTTGTGGTGTGGGCAAGTCAGGCTGACCGATATTAAGATGATATACCTTTGTGCCACGGCGTTTTGCCGCCTCAGCAAGCGGAGCCAATCGCCTAATCGGCGACGAAGGCATCAACACAGCTCTTTCAGAAATCTTTGGCATATACTATTCAATTTCAACAAATACGCACTCGATACCTACGCGTTTAAGGAGGTCAAGACCATCTTCGCAGCGGTACTTCTCGCAATATACAACACGCTTAATGCCTGCCTGAATGATGAGCTTTGAACACTCCAAACAAGGAGAGGCAGTGATATATAGCGTCGCGCCCTCGCAGTTATTGGCACTCTTGGCTACCTTTGTAATGGCATTTGCCTCGGCGTGGAGAACATAGGGCTTTGTCTGTCCCATATCATCCTCGCAGATATTCTCAAAGCCTGAAGGTGTGCCGTTGTAACCGTCAGAGATAATCATCTTATCTTTTACAATTAGCGCACCAACCTGACGGCGTACACAATATGAGTTTTCTGCCCATATACGCGCCATCTTAAGGTAGCGAACATCAAGCTGTCGCTGTTTCTCCTCTGCGTAACCCATAGTTCTAAACTGTTATTTACCGTGACAGTGCTTGTACTTCTTACCGCTACCGCAAGGGCAAGGGTCGTTACGACCGACCTTCTTTTCAACCTGTACGGGAGCCGGCTTGCTCTTCTCGCCCTGACCTGCTGCCGCAGCAGCCTGCATACGAGATGCGTGCAAACGGTTTACGTCCACCTTGGCACGGCTCTGCTGTTGCTGTTTAACACGCTCCTCCTGATTCTCGCGTACGGGGATGTAGCCCTTACCAACAACCGAGAGTACCTCGCGGTTAATCTTCTCCAACATCTGGCTGAAAATCTCGTACGACTCAAGTTTATAAATCAAGAGCGGGTCTTTCTGCTCATAAGTAGCATTCTGTACGCTGGTACGCAAGTCGTCCATTGCGCGGAGGTGCTCACGCCAA
>CANBEE010000121.1 GCA_947367415.1 uncultured Bacteroidales bacterium | reverse complement strand
CACATGCCACCCACCACGACTCAGAGCTGTATAGAGGATCTCTCTCTTCTCTGCGTCATTTATGTAATCAGCGGCTTATAACTCAAATCCTCTCGTCTCGTAGGGCTCTTGTGGTATTTATGTAAACCAATGTGTAAACTTTCTTTAGGACAAGGCAATAAGAGTCTTACTTGATGGCCTTGTCTATCTGCTCAGCAATCTGTCGCATGCCCTCGATGTTGGGGTGACCCGAGGTCTTGCTGATGCCCTTAAGCTGTATCAACGGCACATTGTAGTGCTTGCAGATGGTGTTCATCGACTCCGTAATCTCGGGCTTGAGCCCGTCATTGGAGATGAAATAGACGTCGGCCGTGGGGTAACGCTCCTGGATGCGGGCGAGCATGCAAGCCATGGCAGGGCGGAAGGTGTAGAGGTCGGCACGGCGCCAGCCCTCATATTTGTACTCGCCGATGGGCGAACCGGCCCATGAGTCGTTGGTGCCGCCGAAGATGAGGATGATGTCGGGGCTACCCAGTGCAGCAGTGCGTAGCACGAAGGAGCGGTTGCTGTAGTCCTCGTCGCGGTAGCCGGTGTAGCAGATGGTAGAGCCCGACCACGAGTTGTTGACCTCGAGTTTCCAGTCGCGCTTCTTGATGAGCTGCATCCACCAAGTCTCACCCACCTTGCTGACATCGGTGCGGCGAGCATCCTGCGGACCGGCAAAGTACCATATGTCCATGGTGTCGGGCGTGAGGTAGCCCTCAAAGGTGGAGTAAGAGTCTCCAAGGATACTTACCGAGGGATGTTGTGCCACGCCTGCCAAGGAGCAGAGCAGCACTGCGAGTGTGAGAAGTGTCTTTTTCATAATATTTATTTTATGGTTTGTCATCCGAAGTCCAATGATAGCTGTCCGTCGCCCAGGAGGTTGTAGCTCATGCGGTGATAGGGCGTGAGGCCATGCTGCTTGATACCTGCGCGGTGCTTGGCGGTGGGGTATCCCTTGTTGTGGTTCCAGTCGTAGTGGGGATACTCCTCGTGCAGGCGGTTCATGTAGTCGTCGCGGTAGGTCTTGGCAAGGATCGAGGCCGCCGCAATGTTCATCAGCTTGCCGTCGCCCTTGACCACGGTCTCGTAGGGCGTGTCGCCATAGGGCTTGAACTTGTTGCCGTCGATGACGATATACTGGGGGCGAATCTTCAGTGCATCCAAAGCGCGGTGCATGGCGAGGATGGAGGCATTGAGGATGTTGATCTCGTCAATCTCCTTGGCCGTGACGATGCCCAGCGCCCAAGCCAGCGCATCGCGCTCCACATCTTCGCGCAGGGCATAGCGTTGCCGCTCGGTGAGCTGCTTGGAGTCGTTGAGTAAGGGGTGCGAGTAGTCGGGCGGCAGTATCACCGCAGCAGCATACACATCACCCGCCAAGCAGCCACGACCCGCCTCGTCGCAGCCAGCCTCAATGAGTTCGGGATGTAGGCAGGGCAGCAATGGAGAGTGGGCTTTGGCTACCATAGACGTCGTTCTTTGGCTCATGATCAAGAATCAGATTTACAAAAACATCTTACGCACTCTATCCACGGCAGCTACAAGGGCGTCGACCTCCTCCATTGTATTGTACAGGGCAAATGAGGCGCGTACGGTGCCGGGGATGCCCATGCGATGCATCAGGGGCTGGGCACAATGGTGACCGGTGCGCACGGCAATGCCGAGGCGGTCGAGCAGGGTGCCGAGGTCGGAGGGGTGTATGTCGCCCACGTTGAAGGAGATGACGGCGCCGCGCTCCTCGGCTTCGCCGATGATGCGCATGGCGGGTATCTCGCGCAGACGTTGCAAAGCATAGTCGGTGAGTGCCTTCTCGTGGGCGGCGATAGCCTCCATGCCAAGGGCCGACACATAGTCGAGGGCACGGGCAAAGGCCGTGGTACCGATGTAGTCGGGCGTGCCGGCCTCGAACTTGTAGGGCAGTTCGTTGAAGGTGGTGCGCTCGAACGATACCGTCTGTATCATCTCGCCACCGCCCTGATAGGGAGGCATGCGGTCGAGCCAATGCTCCTTGCCATAGAGCACACCGATGCCCGTGGGGCCATATACCTTGTGGGCACTGAAGGCGTAGAAGTCGGCATCGAGGTCCTGCACATCGACGGCGATATGCGGTATGCTCTGTGCACCATCGACGGCAAAGGGCACATCGTGCTCGTGGGCGATGCGTATCATCTCACGGATGGGATTGACCGTGCCCAATACGTTGGACACGTGCATCACGGAGACGAGGCGTGTGTGCTCATTGAAGAGCTTGACGTACTCGTCCATACAGATCTCGCCGCGGTCGGTGATGGGTATCACGCGCAGACGGATGCCTTTGCGGGCCTCGAGCAATTGCCAGGGCACGATGTTGCTGTGGTGCTCCATGGTGGAGACGATAACCTCGTCGCCCTCATGGAGGAAGGCCTCGCCAAACGAGGAGGCCAGCAGGTTGATGGCCTCGGTGGTGCCGCGGGTAAAGATAATCTCATTGGTGGAGGCGGCATTGATAAAGGTACGCACGCGCTCGCGCGAGGCTTCGTGCAGACGCGTGGCCTCCTGCGAGAGGAAGTGTACACCGCGATGCACATTGGAATTCACCGAGTAGTACTCCTCGGTGATGGCATCGACCACCGTGTGCGGCTTCTGCGTGGTGGCTCCATTGTCGAGGTATACCAAGGGCTTGCCATACACCTCGCGGCCGAGGATGGGGAAATCTTTACGAATATCAGATATGTTATACATTGCTTCTATATCCTATAATGGCTTCTTCTGCATGGGGATAAGCTTCACCTGTCCGTTCAGGCCTGAAGGAAGCGGTGCCCAATGAGCGTAGCCTGTTTTCTTGTAGTTGAGGTCCACCACGTTGATCTCCTTGAATCGGCGCCAAGGCACTTGCTGGCGGTCGAGCTCTGCTATGCGGTTGGCGGGGAGGTTGGTCACCTCTATCTCGATGGTGTTCTTGCCGGGCTTCAAGTACTTGCCTACAGAGAGCTGGAAGGGTACGCACCATGCTGTGCCGGCCTCCTTGCCATTGATACGTACACGGGCACTCTCGCGTACGTCGCCCAAGTCGAGTGTCCACTCGTCGGCCGCGATAGCCGGTAGGTCAAACTCCAGGGTGTAGCGTCCCGTGCCCATCGTCGTGGTGGCATGTTGCGTGTCGAGGGTGGTCCATGAACGGGGTGAGTCGATGTCGAAGGTGCCTCCGATGGCAGGGGTACTCTCCACGAAGTCCAGCTTCCAGCCGTGGTCAAGCGTGAGGGCAATGTTTTGTGGTTGCAGATAATTCCACTTCTCGGTAGCGACGGGTGTGGCGAAGGTTTGCACGATGAGGCTCTGCCCTGAGCTCAGTTGCAGATACACCTGTAGCCCATTGTCGGTGGTGCGTGTAGCGGCACGGCCCTTCTCACCTGTCACGGGGTCAAATATCATGGCATCGGCATCGTCCACGCTCAGTGTCACCCAGCCGTCCATGCCCTCGGGTTGCAGGGCGCTGATGAAGTAGTGGTGTCCCTTGTCGTTGCAACGACGGATATACTGCATGCCATGCTTGGTCTTCACCTCCTCGGGCTGTACGCCACAGAGGGCAAGCGTCTTGCCATAGTCATCGCCTATGATGACACGACCCTTACCCAATTGTGAATTGTCAATTGTCAATTGTGAATTGTCAATTGTCATTTTAATCCGCTCCAACGCCTTGTTGAACACCTTGCGGCGTGCTTCGAGGTTGCCGTATCCGGGTACATCCTCGGGCATGCCTCCGATGAACACTACGGTGGCACCACCGCGAGCGAGCTTCTCCAGCTGGGCCAATACATCGGCAGGCATACGCTTCACGCCAGGCACGATGATGGCCTTGTAGGCTGCACCGCCCGAGGTCACCAGCTGGCCATCGACGCAGCGGGTAGTGCGCACGAAGCTATCAGAGATGTAATCCACGTCGTAGCCATTGTTGCATATCTCGTTGACCGTGGCGATGAACTTGGGCGCTACGCGATGCATCTTATGGATGTCGAAGGCAAGCAGGCGACCTTGCTGCTCGTTCCACAAATCGTAGACGGGCAGGTATACGAGGAAGTCGTTGTCGGGCTTTCCCATCTGCAGGAACGATTGGCAACGGCCTATATAGTCGAAGAAGGCAGGGGCATCGCGCCATATATTGTTGGTGGGCGACATGTTGATGGAGGCATAGAAGCTCCATCCGGGCCATTCGGCCTCGCGTGGCGAGTAAGGAGTGCCGTGGAAGAACATGTGGTTCACGCCTGACACGAACATAAGGTCCATATCGGGCTTGCACTGCGAGAGTGATGTGCGGAAGTGCTCGGTAAGCCAGGTGAAGGTCTCCGACGATACCAGCGGCTTGCCACTGATATGGGCGGCCGACGAGGCATACTTGAGCATCGAGAGGTCGGAGTCGTTCTTGCGGGTGAGCGAGTCGCGACGCAGGCCCTTGATGCCGAACTCCGAGAGTCCGAAGCCCTCGCATTCGGGGATGTCGACGGCGGCATAGGTGTCGATGAGGTTGGCAGGCGAGCCATGTGCCTGGTTGCGGGTGATGCTACCCATGCGGTGTGCCCAGTCGGTCCACTGGTCGGTGAAGTTCTCGAGCAGCAGGTCCGATACCGTCTCGCGATAGTCCGATACGATGCGGCAGGTGATGTCGGGGCGCTCAGGGTCAAGGAACTCGCGGAAATAGTGCTCCAGGCGATACCCTCTGCGACGGGCAAACTGCTCCAGGAAATCGGGTGTCCAGTCGGCACCGTACACCTCGTACGAGTCGTTGAAGAAGTTGTTCGGCGCGGGAGTGCCCGAGGCCTTGAATGCCTTCTCGAAGCGGCTCAGGTAGCGCTTGACGGCTCCTTTGGAGAGGTGGTCGATGACAAATCCCTCGCCACCGGGTGCGGCACGCTTCACTGCCTGGCGGGTCTTGCCGACGAAGAGCGCTATCACTTGCCACTCACCATCGGGTGCTTGCCAGCGCAGGACACCCTTCTCGTCGCACTTCTTGGTCACATCCACATGCTTGCTCCCTTGGTAGGCCATTACCTTGTCGAGGGTCGATGAGGGTGCATCCTTCTTGTTCGATACGGCGATAGCCAGCTCCACGGCCTTGCCGCCCTGAATGGTATATTGCTCGAAGATGGCCTTTGTCGCTGCATCGTACTGCGAGGTCTCGGGGCCTCCGAATGGCCATCCGGTGCCGGTGCTCATATCGATGCGTATGCCCACCTCGTCACCCTTCGCCTGTGTATATTCGAGGGCACGCATCCATTCGGGGGTGAGGAACGATAGCTCGTTCTTCTCGTTGTTCTGCACACCATAGATAGGGGTTATCTCAAGCTCTCCCAATCCTGCCCGGGCATACTCCTCCATGTTGTAACCGAGGTTTGCCTCGTCTACTGCGCTGCCCAACCACCACCAGCGTGCTGCTGGCTTGGCGCTTTGTGTCAGTTCGGGCCACTCTTGTGCCATTACGCCCATCGGCGCCAGCATCAGTGCCGACGCAAATAGAATGCGTTCAATGCGTTTCAATGTCATATTTCTATAGTATTAGTGTTCGTAGACCACAAAATTACACAAAAATATCAAAATAAACAGCATAGTATCGCTATACTGTAAAAAAAGTTTGTACATTTGCGCTGTAATGAACTAAGATTATTTATCAACTAAAAACCAATCATCATGAAGAAAGTTTTATTGGCCCTCGTGGCTGTAGCAGCACTCACGCTCACCTCATGCTGCAACAAGAAAGCTAAGGACGCAACTTGTGATAAGGCTCACACAGAATGCACTGCAAAGGGCGATTGCAAGAAGGCTTGCGACAAGACCTGCGAAATGGACAAGGCTTGCGACAAGGCGTGTGACAAGAAGTGCGAGAAACCTTGCGACAAGAAGTGTGACAAGGCTGCATGTGATAAGAAGTGTGATAAGAAGTGTGATAAGAAGTGTGATAAGCAGTGCGACAAGCAGGCTTGCGACAAGGCATGCGATAAGGGTACTTGCGACAAGGCTAAGGCTGAGTGTGACAAGGCTTGTGACAAGGCAGAGGCCAAGTGCGAGAAGGCTTGCGACAAGGCTTGCGAGAAGAAGTAGTATTCCTGTTACTTATGAAATAAAAGAGGGCGTGTCTGCATTTTGACACGCCCTCTTTTTCTCTGCCTCAATTCCCGTCAGGCTTCAGGATCTCCACGAATCGGCTATCGTCCCATAGGAAAGCAGCACGGTCATCGGGATGTGCCGGGTCGTAGGGAACGTAGTCGGGGCGCAGATGCTTCAAGATGTCGAGGTCGAGCTTCTTCATTCCCTCAATGATGCACTTGCTTATCTGATAGGCACCATAGGGATTGAAATGGGTGTTGTCGGCCAGGGGCTTCGACTGCCCGGGATAGGTGTTGGCAGGGTAGTGCACGAAGGCTCCCTTCGATGCCTCGGGGCCCATTGCCTCATACAGGGTGCGCGTCATGGCGTGCAGGTCGATGAGGTGTACGCCCTCACGGTTGCAGAGGAAGCGGGTGGCCTCGGGATAGTCGAGGTGTGTATCGGTGATTTTGCCCTCCTCGTTGAAGCTACGGCGTTGGGTAGGCGTCACCAGAATCGGAGTAGCTCCGCGGCGGCGAGCCTCGTCGACGAAAATCTTCATATTATACATGAAGGAGTAGAACGCGCCGTCGCCCACGCCCTTGCGCTTCTGGTCATTGTGGCCGAACTCCACTACGATATAGTCGCCGGGCTTCACCTGAGTGAGCAACTTCTTCAGACGTTTTGCACCGATGAAGGTCACCGCCGTCTCGCCCGACTCGGCATAGTTGGCAAAGCTCACCCCCTCATCGAAGAAGCGCGGTATCATCTGTCCCCAGCTTGCCCATGGCTCATTGTCCTGGTCCACCACGGTAGAGTTTCCGCAGAGGAAGATGGTGGGCACATCGTCGACCTTCTCGATGGTCATCTCCTCGATCTGTGGTGCAGGTCCATTGACCTCGATGGTGAGCTTGTCGTCCCAGTTGAGCTTACCCTTCTCGCGATCCTTGATGCGCACGTGCTCGTTGCCCTCGATGAGGGTACCCCGCTTGTTGATGGTGAAGGTGCAGGTCTTGTACTCCCCCTTCTTTGTCGCCACGCGCTCGTAGAACAGTCGGCGGCTCTCGCCACGCAGTGTGGTGACACCTGCCTTGCGGCGGTCGCCCACGACGATGTTCACGCGGTAGTTTCCGTCGGGCACGTTCACCGAGAAGTAGAACGGCTGCTGGTCGCCGACCGTTGCCTGCTCGTCGCCCACAAAGTCATATCCATAGCCACTCTCGGGAGTGTACAAGGTCTCGGGACTTACGAGCGTATATCCCTCCTTGGCCTTCTTCTTGCCCGAGAAGTCAAATTTGTAACTCGTAGTCTGTGCGCTCAGCAGCGTGCAGCAGCACGTTAGGAGCAGGGTGATGTGTTTTCTCATAATGATGATGTGTACTTATAAAACCGCGGCAAGTTATAAAAAATATTGCAGCCCCGCAAGAAAAAAACGGAAAAGATGCTATTGGCGAAAGTTCCTAAATCGGTTGGCCTGTTCAGTGCAGTTCCACTGTTGCGTTAATAAAACTATTTGCAGCTGGAAAGTACACCAAGGTGGAATGGGGCCGAAAATCGCACCTGCGATTTTCAGAAAACGCAGGTGCGATTTTGCAAAATGGGACATGCGATTTTCCGGAATGGCAGGTGCGATTTTCCGTAGGTA
>CANBEE010000120.1 GCA_947367415.1 uncultured Bacteroidales bacterium | reverse complement strand
AATTGCGCGGTTCGACTCCACAAAGACACTTCCAGGAGAGAACACATCACCATCTACAGACACGAATTCCTCGTCATTCAACGTATAAACATTTGTAACGAGCGATGTCGTATCGTATACTCCCACAAGCACAAAATCCCCTTCAACTTGCGAGCCATCTAACAGTGTTGAATGTACTGTTACATTCTCCGAAGAGAAAACAACATCACCAAAGCTTTCATCAAAGCCTTCATTGGGGATTTCAATAATAAATGGTCGATTGGCAGTAATCTTCTCAATGGGTGTAAATACATTAGAAGTGCCATCATACACTTCAGCAATCCAATAGGGCAACGAAACAGCCGAGCTTCTTATCTTGTTGGAAATCGAGGACGCCGTATCGAGCTGGGTGATGAGTTGCACATCGAAGGGCAATATCATAGCCCTCCAACCGCCCAAGTTGCCAATCTTTTCAATCTTTTCAAATTCGCGAGAGAAACTAACATTATGTGCAACAAAATCACGAGGGTTATTGAATGGACGTCCATCAGTCAATACAATCTCCTCTGCCACACCATCAACAACGACATTACCATCAAATTCATCCACCGACACGGCACTGGTAGTAAACACCAACATATTACCATACTTATCCATGTCATCAAAATAGGCTGACTTCAACGGTGCATCCGCATTCCACTCTACCACTTGCAGATTATAGCAACCACTAAACGCATGATCATCAACCCTTGTAACAGAATGTGGCACCACGATTGTCTTCATTTCCGAAGCTTGTTCAAAGGCTCCAGCTTGAATCTTTGTAACAGGAAGCCCTTGTATCTCTTCTGGGACAACGACGTCTATCAACGCATTGTCGCCAAAGTCAGAGAGAGCGAATCCATCCTTCGTCTCATTCAAGTCATATACAAACCCGTTATCATCTGTCTGGATCTCATTGAGTACATATTTGCCTACTAAGGTCAAATTATCAGCAGGCATAGTAACCGGCACATCACCCCATCCAACAAAGGTATATCCCTCCTTTTCTGGCGCTTGAGGCGTATCGATGGCTTCGCCAAATTTATACTTATATACCATATATACCTCACCGTCCAAGATGTATGTCACTTGATAGGTGTTCACCGTGAAGGAACCAGTCACCGTTACATCTTCGGCTGGCATTATCTCCGGGAGTCCCTCCCAGCCACTGAAGGTATGTCCTTCTTTGGTGGGGATAGGGATATCATATTCAGAGAATACATATCCATACTGGTAGGTAGCATCCTTATACACCTTACCATCCAGCATATAGGTCAACTTATAACTATTGATAATAAACGAACCCATCACCGTCACGTCATTAGCCGGCATAGTTTCAGGAATACTAGTCCACCCTTTAAAGGTATATCCCTCTTTAGTGGGGATAGGGACATTCCTCTCACTACTGGCAACCTCATCGCCATACTGATAAGTAGTATCTCTATAGACTACACCATCAACCATGTAGGTCAACTTATAACTATTGATAATAAACGAACCCGTCACCGTCACGTCATTAGGCGGCATCGTTTCGGGTATCTCACTCCAACCACTGAAAGTATATCCCTCTTTGGTGGGGATAGGAACATTTCTTTCACTATTGGCAACTTCATCGCCATACTGATAGGTAGTATCTCTATACACCTCACCATCCAACACGTAGGTCAATTTATAACTTTTAGGCGTATTATCTACTCCCCAAACATATAGTTTAGCGTTATCCATTAGAACCCAATTTGCATCAGTGCTCTTTACACGCATACCAACCTTCAACGTTTCTCCCTCAGCAATTGTCGTGCTCACCATCACGAGTTCAGCTCCTATTTTTTGGTTCTCCTCATTTCGGTCGATATTAATTGTATGAACAGGGATAGCATCATCATTAGCATACAGCTGAACGCCTTTTACCTCATACGTATCATCTTCACCTTGTTGGCAAGCACAGACGTATGCAGCAAAGGTATAAGTACCTGCAGGGAGGCCAATAATTTCCTGATAGAAGTCAATATCAGCAAGTGCACCAGAAGCTGTTGTCCACTTCTCTGCAAAGCCATCGTTTACATTTGTCCACTTATTATGGTTGCCAGTAGACATTTCACCAATCCACCCATTAAGTCCGTCAGAGAAATCTCCGTTTACAAGAGCGCCGACAACCTCGTCACGCAATACATTATCCTCATTACAGTCCACGACATTCCACAAGTAAAGTACATCACCCAAGGAAGGCAATCCCGAGCTTATAGCCAATGTCACAGGGTCAATATTTACGAAGCTATTAGCGCCCCATGATTCACCCTTTGAGTTTGTCAGGCGAATAGCATATTTGCCTGCTGCATTCTTATAGAACACCTGACTCTCCCATGTTCGTTTCTTAGAACCATTAACCCCCTCAACCAACTCTGTCTTGATTGGACCTGTACCATCCCCGTTTGCAGCATTCGACATATAGTATCCGCTGTTCTCCATAAAGCTGGCAGCTGTAGCATAGGGATCCTCTGTGGTATTACCGGCAGAGAACTTGATTATTGAAGGTATATCTGATACCGCCCAGTCATTCTGTCCTGCAGCATAGAGATAATGGTGATTCCCTTTATTATCTGTGTAATACACATAATGATAACCCTCGGGAATGGACGTCAACAAGCCACTCGCAAAGAAATCAGACTCACTTCCTTCACCAAGATATTCAAGGCGGAAGTTATCAAAAATCACCCAGTCTTGTGCAACAAAGCCGGTCGTAGCAACACCCAATCTGATGGTATCTACACCTCCGCCCAAGGTAAAGAGGAACGAGTGTTCATAGAATCCCGCACTGAAGAATTGCGATGCCTCGGACATGGAGTTGGGAGCCAAGCCGTAATTACCATATCCACTATTACCCACCCCTTCGAGCTTACCAGCCTCATCCAATATACTCATTACCGGAACACTCACATCGTTAGCAAAGAACTGGGCATGCAGCACCTCCGTACCATTCGTACGTGCCGCAGTAACTTCTTCCATGCTGCCCATGCGATAGAATCCCTGCACACTCAAGCGATACTTACCACTCGGCATGTTGCGAAGCACCTGTGACACCTCTACAACACCAGCATTCCACTTCTCCCCACAGAAATTATCATAAGAGCCACCTACTGCAGGCGACCCACTCCATGCACTATTGTTCGTATCGTTACGACCAAAGTTTGCACCCAAGATTTCAAATGTAGCATTCACTGGTTCCGCAGCAGTAGCCTCAGCATACTTACTGCGACGCTCCTCCTTGGTAACAAACTGCCAATAGCAACCATCTGTTAGTTCTGCAATAGTATCCACTATTGTTGCATCACTATAGGCGACATAGCTACCATTCAGCTTTATCGTATAGAGGTTCACACCCACCATCTCTATTTTAAAGTCCGTAGCACTAGCATCGTTCCACAGTCCGTTGAAGTAATGACTATCTCCCCCATTACTAATAGAGCCACTCAACGTATACACGCCATCGCTGCCCGACACGAGCCACTCCACTCCTTCACTAACGAACGAAGCTTGCGTACCCCATTGATTTGCTGCACCCAAGAACGCCTTAGCTTTCGGATTATATAGATAGGCCGAAAGACAATCATTAAGGGCTGTTCCCAACCAAGGAGATTCCACTTCAAGGGTATTAACAAAGATATTACATTCCAGCAGTTCGCTATCGTTATAACCGTCACACACTGCCATAGCTCTCAACAGGCAATTCTCTTTCACATAGAATGCACCGTTATACAACGTGCTCGATGTAGTCGGGGTACTTCCATCCAATGTATAGTATATGACAGCACCCGCTGTCGATGTGGTCAATATCACCTTGGCCGTACCCTCCTCATATATCACTTCCGACTGAGGAGTAGCTACCTTTTGCGCAAGAATAAAGTTACCTGTTACAATCACATCATTGGCAGGCATAATTTCAGGAATACCAGTCCAGCCACTGAATGTATATCCCTCTTTGGTGGGGATAGGAACATTCTTCTCGCTATTGGCAACCTCATCGCCATACTGATAGGTTGTATCTCTATAGACTACACCATCAACCATATAAGTCAACTTATAGCCATTGATAGTGAACGAACCTATCACCGTTACATCATTTGCAGGCATAATTTCAGGAATACCAGTCCAGCCACTAAAAGTATGACCTTCCCTAGCGGCAACTTGTAAAGGTTTTATAGCATCCCCATAAGCGTATGTTTCCGTTTTATACACTTCACCATCGAGCACATACGTCAAGGTATACGCAGCAACCTCATACGAGCCCACAACATAGACATCATGATTGGGCATCGTAGTTGGCATTTCACTCCAACCACTAAAAGTATAGCCTTCCTTACCCGACATCTCAGGCGCTGCAATTGAAACGCCTGCGTTCAGTTGCTCTGTTTGATGAATCTTACCATCAACAACAAACATCAAGTTGAAAACAGTAGATGCAACCAACGAACCTGTTCCAATCAAATAATTGTCGGGCATCAATTCGGGTAGTCCATCCCATCCCTTGAAGGTATATCCCTCCTTGATAGGAGGAATCACAAAGAGAATAGGAGAGCCTTCATCATACCCTACCCTTTTATACTCTTCGCCATCTACCTTATAGATTACTTGATACTTGACCGAAGCGTATTCACCTTGAACCACCACATCATTGTCAGGCATGATAGCAGGCATATCATTCCATTGGAAGGTATACCCCTCCATAGCCTCCAGTTCGGGAGCAGTGATTACCGAGCCATAGTCCATTTCTTCGGTATATACAATTTCATTATTCACAACAAATTGTATAGTATGGCGGTTTGGAGTAAACGAACCATAAACGGTCAGGTTATTGCTTGGCATCGTATCGGGCAGATTGTCCCATCCATTGAACACATGTCCTTTTCTATATGGTTCCTCCAACGATGGGATTACCTCTCCCGTTACCAATTGCTCAGAATAATAGGTATGTCCACCTATATTATAATAGAGCGTATAAGTGCTCACGGCACCATTGTCACTCGGGTCGCCCGGCATAGTGGGGGCATACTCATAGGTTGCCGTGAAATGCATGTCGGCTCTACCCACTCGGAAAGGATAATAGGGCTCAGTCGACATCAACTCACCATCGAGCCACCATCCTTTGAAGCGATACCCCGAGTTGGTCGATGTACTTACATACGTACTACTCCCTGCTGCCAGCTTGGAGCTGGAACAGCTCACACTGCCTCCATCGGTTGGCGATGCTACAACAGACACTTGATAGGTTTTCAGCACAGCACCAGGGTCGCCCGGTACAGTGGGATTGTATCCCTCACCATATTGTCCAGGGTCATACTCGAAGACTGCCGTTAGCACCACATCTTTGGTAGGCATGGTGTAATAGAAGTTCGAAGAGGTAGAGACTACCGAATCACCCTGCAACCAATGTATGAAATTATAATGTGTTGCATTATATGCATAGAGCCAAATACGTGTACCCTCAGCAAATTCACTTCCCGATGTTCCTTGGCTTACCGTACCACCTTCTGTGGCTACCAATGTCAACGAATAAGTCGTAGGCCCCAGTGTTGGTCCTGCCGGATCGTCGGGATGAGTGGGATTGTAATCACCTCCATACTCATCACCGGCCGACTGCCCCCACAGTGTGAAGCAGCATGCCCAGAGGAAGCATATACTAAAGAAACGTTTCATAAAACAGTTCATTTCGAGAAAATCACTTTACCACAACCTTATGTACGTTATCACCCACCTTCACTACATATACACCCTGAGGCACATCGAAGGTAACGGCACTGCCCACCTTGGTATCTACAAGTGCGCCCGTAGCACTATATATATATATAGGTGTAGTGGCATTGCTTACACTGATGCCGTCGGCAGTAGCCTCTACTTTCAGCTCTGCGGCTACAGCCTCTATACCATCAACCACACCGGTACGCTTCATGCGTATCTCGAAGCGGTCGGTAAAGGTGCCGGCCTCTGCGGTAAAGGCGTAAGAGCCGCTAGCTAGGTCGGTCTCTGTACCCAGCAACTTGTCAACGAGGAAGACCTCGGTATCCATTGCTTTGGTATCGATCGAGAGCGTATAGCTACCAGCCTTGCCTATATATACACCCAGTACAGCCTTACCATTAGCCAAGGGACGCTCATTGATGGCCATGCGCTCACCACCCTCGATAGTGAAGAGCTGAGGCACGGTAGCATCGTCGCTCATGAACTTGGCGGCATCGCATGCTATCTCGTAGGCCAGCGAAGCACCCTCATTAACAACGAGGCGAGTATGGTCGGCATAAGCGTTGCTCTCCAAGTAGAGGTTGAGCACGCTACGTTCGCTTGCTGTGCGAGTACTCGGGGCCGATGTCAGGGTGCGTACCGTATTGTCCGTCTGACGGCCCTCGGTGTAGAAACCTACTACATTACTCTCTGCCGAGCATTGCACGAAGAAAGCTTCGAGGGGCGAGAGTATATAACTGTCATCCACTGGCGAATAAGCAGCGTATGAATTACCACTGCGCACGGTAATGGGCGAGGTGAAATCCATAAATCGTGTATCGTAGAAGCAGGGATAGGGATTACCGATAAGGTTCCATCCGTAGTTGGCTTCGGTTGCTGAGGGATTCTCCTTCAACTGTATGTATCGGGTATCGTTGGCAAAGATAAGGTTCTTGTTCTCATTGTCCACGGCAGGAACAGTGAAGTTTCCGCCTTGGCTATGCCAGATATATCCCTCTCCTGCATGAAGAATGCTATCGTAAGGTAGCGTTTTCCAAGTATTGCCAAAGTCCTCCTTAGCACGTGCCGCACCATCATAACGGCTAATCACCCAGTTGCCTACGGTAGCAATGTCCGATACCTTCACATCGTAGGGGAAGGTAAGGAAGTGCCAGGTGTTGGTAGAGATATCAATATTCGTAACAACATTATCAGCTGTCAATGTTCCGTAATTGACAAGCGAAGTCATGGTATTAGCATCACGTGTCTGCTGCATCTTGAAGGACGAGAGAGGCAGAGTACCCTCACCACGTACCGTAAACCTACCGATATTACTATTGTCATAGCGCACAATCTCCATATTGGGTTTATAGTCAGCAGCCAATCCTTCAGCCGGAATAGTCAATGACTCTTCGGTATATACGCTGATGCTATTCGGATAGATGCCGCTGATGGGCTCGATAGAGGCAAAGAGGTTCCAGTTGTTGGCCAATTTGTAACGATTGAGTGTCCACTCGGGCACATACAGCGTACAGTTATTGGCACCAATCAAGTCTCCACCGGTTATGGGTGGAAAGAATGCCGGGCAAGTGACTTCAGTAAGTCCACTACCACTAAATGCTCCCATTCCACAATATGTCAAGGTGCTGGGGAGGGTGATATTCTTGAGACTGTCACAGTTAGCAAAAGCATAGATGCCAATAGAAGTTATGTTGTCATGTAAAATGACCTCATGTAAAGACTTACAATTCTCGAACGCATATTTATCTATTGTGGTAACCCCTAATGGAATAATAATAGAAGACAAAGCATTACATCCAGCAAAAGCATAGGTGCCAATATTTGTAATTCCATTATGAAGTTCAATGGAAGATAATGATAAACAATGATAGAACAATTGTTCTCTAATTACTGTTAAGGTTGACGGAATATTGATAGAGGTTAATGAAGGGCAATTCGAAAAAGCTTTATATCCAATATGCAATAGTCCTTCTCGAATTTTCACATTTTGCAAAGCTGTGCAATTT
>CANBEE010000119.1 GCA_947367415.1 uncultured Bacteroidales bacterium | reverse complement strand
GTTCCTACCTAAAAGACACAATAAAAGGCGCCAACAAGCAGCGCCTTTTACTCTATACACGATTATATTCCTATTATTAGAAATTAGCGTTGTTCGGAGTGCGGGGGAAAGGAATGACATCACGGATGTTGGTCATACCTGTCACGAAGAGCAACAGACGCTCGAAGCCGAGACCGAAGCCCGAGTGGGGGCAGGTTCCGTACTTGCGGGTGTCGAGATACCACCACATATCCTTCATGGGAATACCCAGCTCCTCTACGCGAGCAAGCAGCTTATCATAGTCGGCCTCACGCTCTGAACCACCAATGATTTCGCCAATCTTGGGGAAGAGCACATCCATGGCACGTACGGTCTTGCCATCCTCGTTCTGCTTCATGTAGAAGGCCTTGATTTCCTTGGGATAGTCGGTAAGGATAACGGGACGCTTGAAGTGCTCCTCAACAAGGTAGCGCTCGTGCTCCGATGCGAGGTCAGCACCCCAGAATACGGGGAACTCAAACTTATGCCCCTTAGCTACGGCATCCTCGAGAATCTTGACACCCTCGGTATAGGGCAGGCGCACAAACTCCTCCTTGATGACACCTTCGAGGCGGGCGATGAGCTCCTTGTCAAACATATCGTTGAGGAACTTCACATCGTCGTAGCAGTGCTCGAGTGCCCAGCGCACGCAGTGCTTGATGAAGTCCTCGGCAAGCTGCATGTTGTCGTTGATGTCGTTGAAGGCAACCTCGGGCTCGATCATCCAGAACTCGGCGAGGTGACGCGGAGTGTTGGAGTTCTCGGCACGGAAAGTAGGACCGAAGGTGTAGATAGCACCCAAAGCGGTAGCTGCAAGCTCACCCTCGAGCTGACCTGATACGGTGAGCGAAGCTTGCTTGCCGAAGAAGTCGTTGTCGTAGTTGATGCTACCATTCTCATCCTTCTTCAGGTCGTAGAGGTTCATGGTGGTCACCTGGAACATCTGACCGGCACCCTCACAGTCTGAAGCGGTGATGATGGGGGTGTGGAAGTAGTAGAAGCCACGTTCGTGGAAGAACTGGTGGATGGCGATGGCCATGTTGTGACGGATGCGGTATACAGCACCGAAGGTGTTGGTACGGGGACGGAGATGGGCAATCTCGCGGAGGAACTCCATAGAGTGGCCCTTCTTCTGCAGGGGGTAGGTGTTGTCGCACTCACCCAACACCTCTATCTCACGTGCCTGAATCTCGGCTGCCTGACCTGCACCTACCGACTGTACGAGTTCACCATTGACGCTGAGGCAAGCACCGGTAGTGATTTTCTTGAGCATCTCCTCGTCGAAGTTGGCGAGGTCCACTACAATCTGTATGTTCTTGATGGTAGAACCGTCATTCAGTGCAATGAAGTTTACCTGCTTGCTACCACGACGGGTACGTACCCATCCTTTGACGTTGACCATAGCACCGAAGTCGGTACGCTTCAGAAGGTCAACAATACGTGTTCTGATGATTGTGTCCATATCTTGATTTTTAATTGTCAATTGTCAATTTTCCATTGTCAATTATTCATACGCTCCCATGCGCAGCATGTTGACCTCCTTCTCGGTGAGGAAGCGCCAGTCGCCACGGCGAACGTTCTTCTTGGTGAGTCCGGCAAACTGTACGCGGTCGAGACGCAATACGCGGTAGCCTATGGCCTCGAACATACGACGCACGATACGGTTGCGGCCACTGTGAATCTCTACGCCCACGAGTGACTTGTCGGTGTCAGAGGTGTAGCTGATCTCGTCGGCATGAATCTCGCCATCCTCGAGCTGTATGCCAGTAGCCAACTGCTCCATATCGGCAGCAGTGAGGTTCTTGTCGAGACGCACGTGGTAGATCTTCTTCTTGAGGAAGCGGGGATGTGTCAGCTTCGATGCCAACTCGCCATCATTAGTGAGCAGGAGCACGCCTGTGGTGTTGCGGTCGAGACGGCCTACGGGGTAGATACGCTCCTTGCAAGCACCCTTCACGAGGTCCATCACAGTCTTGCGGTCCTGAGGATCCTCTACGGTGGTCACATAATCCTTCGGCTTGTTGAGCAGGATATAGATCTTGCGCTCGATGCTGATGGTCTGGTCGTGGAAACGCACCTCATCGCCACGCTTCACCTTGGTGCCCAGCTCAGTCACAATCTGTCCATTAACAGTCACTACACCGGCAGTGATGAAATCATCGGCCTCGCGACGCGAGCATACACCGGCATTGGCGAGGTATTTGTTCAAGCGGATTGGTTCGTTGGGGTCTTTCAGCTCCTCACGATACTGAATCTGCTTCTTCTTGCTATATTTGTTGTCGCCAAAAGCACCTTTCTTCTTGAATCCTCCTGCTGCAGGACGCTGACCTCCACCGGCAGGACGCTGTGCATAGCCACCCTCGCGACTGAAGCGGGGACGCTGGGCATAGCCACCTTCACCGCCTTCGCGGTTGTAGCGCGGACGGAAAGTATTCTCGGCATCAGAGTTCCATGAGTTGCCCTGTTCGGGACGATCATACGAGGGACGGCTATAGGGCTTGCCTGCAGGGCGATAGCCATTGCCTTCTCCATCGTTGAAGCGACGACGGCTGTAGTCGCTGTTGTAGCTATTGCTGCGGCTATAGGTACGCTCGCCATTATAAGAACGCTCCGAGTTGTATGAGCGCTCGCCATTGTACTGGCGCTCACCATCAAAGCTGCGATCACGATTGAAGCGGGGGCGGTTGCCCTCAAAGTTAGGGTTAAAAGAGCTACGCTGCGGACGCTCTACTTTTGCATAACGGGGTGCACCCTCCTCACGGTTGAAGCGGTGACGCTGTGGACGTGTGGTTCCATCGGCGTTTCTCACGAAACGTTGTCTAGGAGCACGGCGACCTTCGTTGTTCCAACTGTTCTCGCGGTTGTACGAGCTGTGCTCGTTACCGCCATTCTCTGATTCGAATCCCTCGAATCGGTTTACATTGTCTGTACTCATTACTGTTAGGTTAGTTTTATTGTTTCCAGCCTCACGGCCTTAAAAGATGAAATCTTTAATTCTGAATTATGAATTATGAATTATGAAACAAAGTGTCTAAAACTTAGTTCTCAATTTGCCTGAAAATTCAGAATTCAGAATTCTAATCGCTTGCACGCAAGCGATTACACTCCCGTGTAGTTCCAGGGAGCAATCTCCTTGAGCTCGGCCTTCACGGCATCGCTCACGTTGAGCCCGTCGATAAACTCCTGCATCGACTCGGCAGTCACGGCAGCATTGGTGCGGGTTAGCGCCTTCAATGCCTCGTAGGGGTTGGGGTAACCCTCACGGCGCAGGATAGTCTGTATAGCCTCAGCAGCCACGTTCCAGCTGTTGTCAAGGTCGCGACGGATAGCAGCCTCGTTGAGGAGCAGCTTGCCGAGTCCCTTGAGCGAGCTCTGGATGGCGATGGCGATATGGCCGAAGGGCACGCCTACGTTGCGGAGCACGGTAGAGTCGGTAAGATCGCGCTGCAGACGGCTGATGGGGAGCTTGCTTGCCAAGTGCTCCAAGATGGCATTGGCGATACCAAGGTTACCCTCAGCATTCTCGAAGTCGATGGGGTTCACCTTGTGGGGCATGGCGCTTGAGCCTACCTCACCGGCCTTAATCTTCTGCTTGAAGTACTCCATGGAGATGTACTGCCAGAAGTCGCGGTTCATATCGATCATGATGGTATTGATGCGCTTGAGGGCATCGAAGATACCGGCCAAGTAGTCGTAGTTGGAGATCTGTGTGGTATACTGCTCGCGCTGCAGGCCGAGGTACTCGGCCACGAAGCGGTTGCCCACAGCCTTCCAGTCGTGCTGGGGATAGGCCACGTGGTGAGCGTTGTAGTTACCGGTAGCACCGCCAAACTTGGCTGTGATGGGGCAGGCCTTGAGCACGGCAAGCTGCTGCTCCAATCGGTAGGCAAACACGCGTACCTCCTTGCCTAAGCGAGTGGGCGAAGCGGGCTGGCCATGGGTCTTGGCAAGCATGGGGATGGCATCCCACTCATCGGCATAGGTGTTGAGCTGAGCGATGAGCTGCTCGATGAGGGGATAGTATACATCGGTCAGTGCCTCTTTCACCGAGAGGGGCACCGAGGTGTTGTTGATATCCTGTGAGGTAAGGCCGAAGTGCACGAACTCCTTGAAGGGTACGAGCGCGGGCTGCTTGTCGAACTGCTCCTTGATGAAGTACTCCACTGCCTTCACGTCGTGGTTGGTCACGCTCTCAATTTCCTTCACGCGAGCGGCATCGGCCTCGGAGAACTGCTGGTAGATACCACGCAAG
This sequence comes from uncultured Bacteroidales bacterium, assembly GCA_947367415.1. Lineage (GTDB taxonomy): Bacteria > Bacteroidota > Bacteroidia > Bacteroidales > Bacteroidaceae > UBA1189. The sequence goes on along the minus strand of CANBEE010000119.1, from coordinate 3,601 downwards.
TAGGGGAAGAGGCTCTTGTCGACACCCTGCAACTGGGGCAAGGGAAGTTCGCAAAGCATGATGAAATACTCGATTTCCACACGTACGCGGTAACGAATGAGTGCGTACTCAGAAAAATACTCGGCCAACCGTGCGGTCTTGCTACGATAGCGACCATCGATGGGCGAAACTGCTGTCAGAATGTCTAAATTCATAATGTCTTAGATACGTTTTTCGTGTCTTTCCTATATTCAAAACGAGCATTGCATCCCTGCATGCTAGCTATGAGGTCGCAAAGTTACGCTTTTTTATCCATATAACGCGTGCGAATCACAAAAGTTTTTTCGCCGAAAGTCCAATATCCCCACAGGCACGAACGTGACACGAGGCCCCCTCCAACGAAATTGCTCTATGGAGTTTGCTATCCCGCCGTTTCCTCAGCTACGGTTTGCTCCGCTACGGGTTGCTCTACCATTTCCTCTGCTGCAAGCTGTTCTGCCGCAGGAGCCTCCTCCAGTGCCGCATCTGCCACAGGCATCTCCTCGGTGAAGTCCACGTTGAAGTAGCTCTCCAGCTCCTGCTCGGCAGTGTGGGCGCTGTTGTCGATGTCGCGGATGACGACGCCGTTCTCCAGCAGGGCGATGCGGCTACACACGTCGGTCGTGTGGTTCAGGTTGTGGCTCGATACGAGGATGGTGGCACCCGTCTCGCGGTTATACTCGGCCAGCACGTGCTTGATGACCGACTGCGACGAGGGGTCGAGGAAGTTGAACGGCTCGTCCAGGATGAGCAGCGAGGGGCGGTGCAGCATGGCACCGATGATACCAATCTTCTGCTTGTTGCCGCGCGAGAAGTCGCGGATGAGCTTCTTCTGGTCGAGCACCTCACCGTTCATGAAGCGGGTAAAGGGGACGAGACGCTCATCTACCTCCTCCTTCTTCAGCCCAAACACGCGGCCGAGGAAGTAGAAATACTCCTCCGGGGTGAGGTAGTCGATGAGGAAGCTGTCGTCGATGAAGGCACCCGTGCGCTGTTTCCACTCCTCGCTCTTCGACACGTCGATGTGGTCGATATGCACCTCGCCCTCATCGGCCTGCAGGAGGTCGAGGATAAGGCGGAAGAGGGTGGTCTTGCCAGCACCATTGTTGCCCACGAGGCCGAGCATGGTACCCTGGCCGATGGTATAGTCCTTTACGTTGACGGCGACTTTCTCGCCGAAACATTTCTTGAGGTTGCTGATGGTTATCATTGTATGTTGCGTTTTTTGTTTTTCTTTTTTGTTTTAGGGTTACCTAGGACACCCTAGGACTACCTAGAATAACCTAATTATTCATTATCGACGAGCGGAATCCCTCCATGTTCACGTACCTCCGCTTCATGAAGCGCTTGTAGATGTTGCGCAGCCACAGCGGATGGGTGAGCGTGAAGGCGAGTCCTATGCTGAGGATGATGAGCAGGGCGGTATTCTCGCTCAGCAGCGAGGTGAACACCTGTATGATGATGACAGGCAGGAAGAAACCCGCCATGATAATCATCGACTGGAAGAAGGTGCCGCCCGTATTCTTACCCGTCACCTTGGTGTTAAGGTTGATTGTCAGCTTATTGTACACAGCCAGCTGCATCAGTGTCCAGAATGTGAACCCGCTGGTGAGGAAGAAGCAGGCCAGGGCGCTGAGCAGCGATATCTTACCCTCGGTGATGGGCAGTATCATGATGATGAGCGGCACGAAGAGCAGGGTGCACTGCACGTAGTACTTGGCACGCAGCAGGTTGAGTATCGACTCCTTGCGGCTCATCAGTCCGTCGAGGTAGTTGCCCTCGTAGCTCATCGTCTGGCTCAGCACGAGCACGCCCAGCACGGCAAAGTTATACACCGTGATGAAGTAGCGCATGAAGTCGCCGTCATATACATCGGTGAAGGCCAGCGCAGCGCTGAACATCAGCATGATGGCAAAGCCCATGTAGAACTGTGCGCGAGGCACTTTGTTGCGGGTGAGGAGCTTGATTTCGAGGCGCATGTACTCGCCCACCTCGCCGAAGCGGTCGAGGAACTTGTATTCCGACACCTTCTTCAGCTTCTTCACCACCTCCGTCTTCGACAACTCCTTATATACTACGCGCTTCTGCAAGGCGTGGCACAGCTCGAAGAGCCCATACACGAAGACGATGACACCCAGGTAGGCCTGCCACTCCCAGAGGAAGAATCCCTCGCCCAGCTCCATGCAGAAGTTGCCTATATAGTTGGTCTCGGGCACGAGCAGCCCCACGAGCAGCAGGGCATATACGGCAATGGGCACGAGCACGTAGAGGATGTGCTGGTTCATCAGCGTGCGGCAGAAGACAAACCAGTAGTTATTGGCCAGCATCAACAGCCAGTAGCCTACGAGGAAGCCCAGCACGCCCACGAAGCCGAAGTAACGGAACAGTGTGCCGAAGCCGAAGGGCACGAGCATGAACATCCATATCAGGTTGTATCCGCTCAGGCCCGTCATCACGAGGTAGCTGCGCAGCACGCGGTTCTTTTCTACGGGCAGCAGCACGAAGGGCTTGATCTCCTGCACCGGCAGCTTGGTCATGGTGAAGCGCATGAGGAAGTCCACCATGAGCAGGTAGAGCATCCCCTTGTTGAGCATGTGGTAGGGCTCCATCGAGGGGAATATCTCGCTGAAGAGCCCTATGAACAGGAAGCCGAACATGATGAGATACACCACCCACAGGGCCACGGCAAAGCCCATGAAGTATTTGGCAAATTTGTTCTGGTCGTACATCGGGTGCCGCTTGCCGCCTATCTTGCGCAGACGGCGCAGCTCGCGAAAGAGATTTATCGAAGAAATCATCTTGTTTGGGGTCATTAGGTTATTTGGAGTGTAAAGGTACGAATAAGCGAGCAAAAATACAAAGTTTACTTTGTGATTTTTTCAGCGAGCGGAAGTACCTTCTTGGATTTTCCATAAAGGTACGAATAAGCGAGCAAAAATACAAAGTTTACTTTGTGATTTTTTCAGCGAGCGAAAGTATTTTGGGCTATAGTGTGTCATGCTGAGCTGTACCCGAATCTGCGTGTCATCCTGAACCGCAGGTGAAGGATCTCTCGGCGTTTTTCCTTTGTTACAAAAAAACACGAAAAAAAATGGAAGACAAGGAAAATCTTACGCCGAAAACCTTATCTTCCAAAAAAGTGCCCTCCCCCTTTGGCGGCCTAGCCCATATTCATATACAAGAGTAGGCCTAGATTATCATGAAACGGGGAATTCACACTGTGGCGAGGGAGAGCACTCGGGGTACAATCCTTTTACCCACTACTAAAAAATTATAAACACTCAAAAACGTCTATTTTATCTCTGTCGAGGAGGCATGCCCTGTCCGCCCTGAGGTCCACGCGGACCACCCTGGCGCTGACGCTGCAGCTGCTGCTTCTTCAGCATCTCCTCATACTTGGTATACTGCTCCTTGGTGAGGACCTTCTTCAGCTCGGCATTCATAGCCTCCTGCTGCTTCTTCATCTCCTCGCGGCGAGCCTCACGATCCCCCTGCTGGGGCTGCTGACCCTTCTCGCGGCGGGCCTTCATCTCCTCGCCACGCTTCAGGTAGAGGTTATATACCGACTTATACTGTTCATCGT
>CANBEE010000118.1 GCA_947367415.1 uncultured Bacteroidales bacterium | reverse complement strand
GATGGCGCTTTCGTCTAGCGGCTAGGACACATGCCTCTCACGCATGGAACACGGGTTCGATTCCCGTAGGCGCTACAAAAGATTAAGGACTCAAGTTTTGCTTGAGTCCTTTTTTTTGTTGTTAGGGGTATTGGAGAATGTTGGGCTGTTGGGATGTTGGGATGGCGGTAAAAGAGAAGAGGGGGATGTCGAAATAGTGGCATACCCCTCTTTTTGCAATTGTTATGAGCTTATAGCTCTTCTTCCTCCTCCATCGGCTCGAACAGGCAGTCGATGGTCTTTGTCTTGAGCCATGCGGCCTCCTCTTCGGTGAGGTCGGGAGCGAGGGCTTCGTAGACGCTGCTGTTGAAGCAGTCGATAAACATCTTCTCCTCGTCGGTGAGCAGCTCCTCAACGAGCGGAGTGGTGTCGATGTAGGTGCAGGTCATGGTGATGAATCCCAGCCAATCGCCATACTCGTTCTTTTCCTCCTCGTAGCACAGCAACATGTTCTCGTGGCGTATGCCGTAGTGGCCCTCGCAGTACATGCCGGGCTCACACGAGGTAATCATGCCGGGCAGCACGGCCTGGTCGTAGAGGTTTTGGCGCAGGTCTTGCGGGCCCTCGTGCACGCAGAGCACATGGCCTACTCCGTGACCGGTGCCGTGGCCGTAGTTGCGGTTGTATTTCCATAGCGGCATGCGTGCCAGAATATCGAGGTTGGCACCGCGAGTACCACGGGGGAACGAAGCGAGCGAGAGGGCTATCATGCCTTGCAACACGCAGGTGTAGTCGGCTGCTTCATCATCGGTGAGCGGACCCAGAGGCACGGTGCGCGTGATGTCGGTGGAGCCGTCGAGATAGTGGGCACCCGAGTCTATCAGGTAGAGACCGCGCGGCTGTAGCACGCTGCACTTCTCCGGTGTGGCCGAGTAGTGAGGCAGGGCCGCATTCTCGCCATAGGCCGAGATGGGTGCAAAGCTCTCGTCGAGGTATCCTTCCATCTCGCGGCGGAAGCTGATGAGTTTGTCCGAGGCGTCTATCTCGGTGATGCGTTCGCCACGCTGCATAGCCTGCTCGAGCCAGTAGAAGAAGCGGGTCTGTGCCACGCCATCCTTGTGGTAGGCACGGTGGAATCCGGCAATCTCGGTCTCGTTCTTGAGAGCCTTCTCGAGCTTCACGGGCGAGGTGGCATTGACCACGGCCGAGCCGAAACGCTCTACCACCTTCTCGTAGAGGGCATAGTTGAGCATGCCGCCATCAATATATATAGGTGCGTCGATGGGCCATGAGGCGATGCTCTGCATTACGTCGGCATAGGGTGCCAGCTCCACGCCATCGGCAGCGAGGGCAGCACGCAGTTCGTCGCTAAACTTGCTCTCGGTGGTATACAGCACGGCTTTTTGGGCATCGAGCCACAAGTAAGCAATGACCACAGGCGTATGGGCGATGTCGCGGCTGCGTATATTGAGCATCCAGGCGATCTCGTCGAGACTACTAAGGAGGATAGAGCCACAGCCCTTCTCGGCAATAGCCTGGCGCAGCCAAGCGAGCTTGTCGGCACGTGAGCGGCCGGTATACTCTACGCCAAGCTCAAAGACAGGAGCGTCTGGCAGTGCGGGACGGTCGGGCCAGAGGGCATCGATGAAGTCGGGACGGCTCGCCACCTGCAGGTGCTTGGGGGCGAAGAGTGCTTGCATGTGCTCTACTGTAGCAAGAGGCATGCAGAGGCCATCGACGCATACCGTAGCGCCCTCGCCAAGGTGCTGGGCAAGCCATTCGGGGAAGTCCACGGCATCGGGCACGCGCAGTTTGTGCAGTTCTATGCCGGTACCTTCGAGCTGGGCTACGGCCTGTATGAAGTAGCGCGTGTCGGTCCACAGGCCGGCATGGTCGTGGGTGACTACTACGGTACCGTACGAGCCGGTAAACCCTGATACATACTTGCGGGCTTGCCAACGCTTGGGCAGGTATTCGCTACTGTGGGGGTCGGTGCCAGAGATGACAATGGCATCCCATCCCTCGCTCTGCATCATCTGACGCAACTGGGCTATAATCTCTTTTGGGGTCATCATATATTTGTTTTTTGTTTAGGGTTTAGAGTTTAGGGTTTAGAGTCACCCATAACTTGCAACCCGTTAATCGTTTCCAAGCAACAAATATAGGCTTTTTTCACGGCACGGACAATAATCTTGTTAAAAAATCGTCATTCAAGGGCAATGATATGAAATATATGTACTACATTTGCCGAATGTTAAAGATTATGAAATCACTCGTCGTGCTGCTTCTTGTGCTCTGCAGCATAGATGTAATGGCTCAGGAGAAGCCCGAGCTGATGTTTGAGGTCTATGACCAGAGCTTCTTCGACAACCGCGAGGTGCGCACTCCCTATCAGCGCTCGCAAACACTCTTCGGCTCCTTGCTCAGCCTCGAAGGGGGACTGCGGTTTGGCGCTCATACCATCATGGCCGGCGTACATGGCATCAAGGACTTTGGCGATAACGGATTGGTAGGACAGGACCTCACCTTCTACTATAGTTACGAGGAGGGACACTTCTCGGGTGCTTTCGGCTCGTTTCCCCGCCGCTTGCTGCGTCGCGAGCTTCCCGACATCTTCGTGTACGACTCCATACGTTACTATACTCCCACGCTTCATGGGGCACTGCTGCAGTATACCGGTAGTCACGGCTATGCCGAGGTGTACTGCAACTGGCTCAACAAGCAGGGTGTGGGTGAACGTGAGATTTTCGAGATTGTCAGTGACGGACGCATCGGATGCAAGGGCTATTATGCTGGGTGGAACATCCAGCTTACCCACTTCTCGGTGCCCCGCCCGGCCAACGGACTCAAGGTATATGATAAGCTGATGATAAATCCTCACGTGGGATTCGAGAAAAGCGCTCTCGGCTGGGTCGACGCCTTTGCCGTAGAGGCTGGCCTGATGCTCTCGCTCAACCGCGACCGTACCGATATGCTGTGGCATTCGCCCATGGGCTTCCTCGGCGATGTGAAGTTGCGCAAGTGGCGCTTCGAGGTGCGCGACCGCCTGTATGCCGGCAACCGACAGTTTACTCACTATGAGACTTATGGTGCCCAACTGCATCGTGGCGACCCCTACTACCGCAGTAGCCTTTACAACCGTACCGACATCAGTTTCTACCTGCTCAACCGCCCCAACGTGCAGTGCTATGCTGCCGCCTCGATGCACTTTACCGAAGGCTCTCTGGACAATTCCCAACAGGTCGTCCTGCGGATTTGTCCCAAGTGGTGATGGCAACGCGCAATAAATAATAATACGGGGGAGTACACAGACTCTCCCGCATTATTTATATAGTAGTTTCTATCTATGCTCCTCCCCCAAACTCTGTTCCGCTGAAGTCGATACCCATGGGCGACTGGAACACGCGGAGGCCGAAGGTGGGCAATACGGCAAACACATGCTCGAAAATCTCGCTCTGCAGGTGCTCGTAAGGAATCCAGTCGGTGCCTTGCGAGAAGAAGTAGAGCTCCAGCGGAAGGCCCTGCGATGTAGGTTGCAGTTGGCGCACCATGATGGTCATCTTCTGATTGACACGGTGGTGATGGCGCAGGTAATCCTCCAAATAGTTGCGGAACACGTGGAGGTTGACCACAAACTGGTCTTCACGCTCTACGCCTTCGAGCCAGCCCTTCTTTGCAAACTCGGCCATCTGCTCCTCGGTGCAGAATGCGATGGAGCGCATGTCGATGTATACGGAGCGCTTGACACGGCGTCCGCCACTCTCCTTCATGCCGCGCCAGTTCTGGAACGAGTCGCTCACGAGGGCATAGGGCGGTATGGTGGTGATGGTCTTGTCCCAGTTCTGTACCTTCACGGTGGTGAGTGTCACCTCCACGACGTCGCCGTCGGCCCCATGTTTGGGCATCGATATCCAGTCGCCCGGACGTAACATATCGTTGGCTGTGAGCTGCACGCCGGCCACGAGACCCAGGATGGTGTCCTTGAACACGAGCATGAGCACCGCAGCTGAAGCACCCAGGGCAGTGAGTATATAGCTGGGATTCTTACCGATGAGGATGCTGATCACGATGATGAGCGCCACGCAGATGACCACGATCTTGAGCATCTGGTACACACCCTTTAGGGATTGGGCCTTGAAGCCGTTCTGACTGTTCGACAGCTCGTACAGCGACGAGAAGAAGGTGCACAGCAGCTTGGCAATCACCACCACGAGATAGATTGTGTTGACCTTGAGGAGAAACTCCAGCAAAGGTTCTCCTCCACTGAAGGCCAGAGGCATGAGCACGGCAATGAGTATGGGAGGCACCAGTCGGCTGATGTCCTTGAGCAACGTGTCGTTGAGCAGGATATTGTCCCACGTGGCACGCGTGACTCGGGTAAATTTCCTGACCAGAGGGATGATGGCGCGACGGCAGATGACATCGGCGATATACACGACAAGTGCTATGGCGGCTACAGCGATGAGCCAATAAATCCACGTTTTACTTGTGGCAGTGACACCCAAGGGAGCCAGCCAGCGCAGGAGAATCGGATTCATGTGTATTATAAGTCTTTTTTAATGGTTATACAATAAGAATGGTGCAATGCACCTTCTTTGTTCACTGCAAAGATAACGATAAACGAGCGAAATGATATCAAGCTTGCTTGAATATTTCACAGCGAGTGCAGGAAATCTAAACGGTTTACCGTAAAGATACGAATAAGTGAGCGAGAAATATGAAGCCTGCTTCAATATTTTTCACAGCGAACGAAAGTATCTTCGCGGTAAGCCACCTCACCGCCGGCCACATCGTAGTCCTGCAACAGCTTTATCTTGATCACCTCCATCTCCAGCCTTTACTATCCCTTTGATCAGAAAAAGACTGCCGCGCTATGCGACAAGTCATAGATTTTTGCCTATATTTGCAACCAACAAGCGCATTTATGACACTACAACGATATGGCATACGACAAGAATAAAAAGACGAACAGATATACATTCAGGTGGAGCCTCGCCTATTTTGTGCGAGATCTCGCACAACTGAAGAAAGATTATGTTTTTCTTTACAAGACTGCAGGATTGATATTCACACTTATTATAATATGCAATCTAGGTAACACTGTGTCATTAGTTATCGCAGTGGCTGTTCTTTTGGCCATAGCACTTGCTATAATATTGTATCTCTCCGCTCGCAGTGGTAAGGGAACGATTCGCCATACCACGATAGAGCCAGGAAGGATAACGATAGTCTGCATTGGTGGTAAAACGATATTGGAGGGGGTATCAAGCATCGTGCATGTAACAAAGGAGGAACTAAACGAAGATACATCATACAAATCGAAATCCGGGACAAAATCCACTCAGTATGGACTCAGCATGGAAGCCGACAAATTTTCCAGTACGAAATATGGCGGATTTACTCGAGTTTGCGTGAACTTCGACGAGATTGCCATGGTCACTTGTGCTGATGGCAAGAAGTACCTCATCAACTACCCGAAGGAGTTGTTCGGACAAACGGAAGACATACATGTATATAAGCCTAAGCTGAAACTAAAGTGGAGAGTAGGACGCGTTTTAGCTGTAATATCCATCACCTTGGCATTTATTGCCCTTATCGCCCTTCTATTCCAAGGGATGTTTGCCGGATTCTTTGTTTTGCTTCTGGTTACTGTTTTCCTATTGTTACCTTTCGGGCTAAGTATGATAATAGAGACTGTCGAGCATATCAGAATAGGAACAGACCGGATTACCATATTGTTGTCTTCGCGCCAAAAAACAATAGTGCTTGACAACATTGTAAACATACAATATGTGACTAAAAAAGAGTTGGAACCTTCTACTACATACGCAAAGCAGTTCATTTGGTTTCAGCGCCCGCGCACCTGTCGCGGACTGAGCATGTGGGGTAAAGTATTCTCCAATTATAAGTATGGTAAATTTACCCGCGCTTGTAATAACTTCGACGAACTGGCCATGGTGACCCTCGCCAATGGCAAGAAATACCTCATCAACTATCCGAAGGAGTTGCTGGAGAAGAATGAAGAGGAAAAAAGTTGAGAGTGCATACATCGCAGAGCTAATACCGAGTGACCTCAGGTGTCAGGTTATTGGTGGATAAAAAGAAATAGCGTGCAACCCGAGTTACACGCTATTCTTCTGTTTATCGAATGGAGGGTGATATTACTTCACTTCCTCGAAATCAGCATCCTGGATGTGGTCACCCTGGTTGCCACCCTGTGTGTTATCAGCACCGGGCTGAGGGCCTGCCTGACCACCTGTCTGAGCGTACATCTCTGCACTGGCTGTCTGGAAGGCGGTGTTGAGTTCGTTCATCGCTGCGTCGATGGCTGCAAGATCTTGTGACTTGTGAGCCTCCTTGAGCTTCTCGAGAGCGGCCTCGATGGGTGCCTTCTTGTCGGCAGGGATCTTGTCGCCAAGCTCCTTGAGCTGGTTTTCGGTCTGGAAGATCATAGAGTCGGCCTGGTTGAGCTTGTCTACCTTCTCGCGCTCCTTGCGGTCGGCCTCAGCATTTGCCTCAGCCTCTGCTTTCATGCGCTCGATCTCCTCCTTGCTGAGGCCCGATGATGCCTCGATGCGGATGGCCTGCTCCTTGCCGGTGGCCTTGTCCTTGGCCGATACCTTGAGGATACCGTTGGCGTCGATGTCGAAGGTTACCTCAATCTGGGGCACACCGCGGCGTGCGGGAGCGATGCCGGTGAGGTTGAACTGGCCGATAGACTTGTTCTGCGCTGCCATGGGGCGCTCGCCCTGGAGCACGTGGATGGTCACCTCGGTCTGGTTGTCGGCTGCGGTAGAGAACACCTCACTCTTCTTGCAGGGGATGGTGGTGTTGGCATCGATGAGCTTGGTCATCACGCCACCCATGGTCTCGATACCCATTGACAGGGGAGTAACGTCGAGCAGCACGATGTCGCCTACGCCGCCCTCTTTGTTCAATACGGCACCCTGGATAGAGGCTCCGAGGGCTACCACCTCGTCGGGGTTAACACCCTTTGAGGGAGCCTTGCCGAAGTACTCCTGCACGATCTGCTGTACGGCGGGGATACGGGTTGAACCACCTACGAGGATTACCTCGTCGATATCTGCAGTGCTGAGCTTAGCATCAGCTACGGCCTTGCGGCAGGGCTCGATACATGCCTGGATGAGGTTGTGAGCCAATGACTCGAACTTAGCACGTGTGAGGGTCTTCACCAAGTGACGGGGAACACCTGCAACGGGCATGATATAGGGGAGGTTGATCTCTGTAGAGGTTGATGATGAGAGCTCGATCTTAGCCTTCTCTGCAGCCTCCTTAAGACGCTGGAGAGCCATAGGATCCTGTGTAAGGTCAGCACCCTCGTCGTTCTTGAACTCCTGTACGAGCCAGTCGATGATTACCTGGTCGAAGTCGTCACCACCGAGGTGAGTATCACCGTTGGTAGAAAGCACCTCAAATACACCGCCACCGAACTCGAGGATTGAGATATCGAATGTACCGCCACCGAGGTCGAACACGGCAATCTTCATATCCTTGTTAGCCTTGTCGATACCGTAAGCGAGAGCAGCTGCTGTGGGCTCGTTCACGATACGCTTCACCTCGAGACCTGCGATCTGACCAGCCTCCTTGGTAGCCTGACGCTGTGAGTCAGAGAAGTAGGCGGGTACGGTGATAACTGCCTCTGTAACCTCCTGACCGAGGTAGTCTTCAGCGGTCTTCTTCATCTTCTGAAGGATCATGGCCGAGATCTCCTGAGGGGTATACTTGTGACCGTCAATGTCCACGAGAGGGAGGTTGTTGTCGCCACGCACTACGGGGTAGGGTACGCGTGAAACCTCTTTCTGTACCTGATCCCAAGTCTCACCCATGAAACGCTTGATAGAGTAGATGGTGCGCTTGGGGTTGGTGATAGCCTGACGCTTGGCGGGGTCGCCCACCTTGCGCTCGCCGCCGTCGACGAATGCTACCACTGAAGGTGTGGTGCGCTTGCCCTCGCTGTTGGCGATTACTACAGGTTCGTTGCCCTCGAATACGGCAACACATGAGTTGGTTGTTCCTAAGTCAATACCAATAATCTTTCCCATTTTCTTATACT
>CANBEE010000117.1 GCA_947367415.1 uncultured Bacteroidales bacterium | reverse complement strand
ACTATATTATATATATGGAGGAAGTGGTTTCTTCTCTTAAAAAAACTTGTTTTTTTTATTCTCCCCACCAATAAAGTGGCCTTAATTCGGCTGTTTTTACTAACTTTGCACTTTAAAATAGTCAATACTATGATGAAGAAGCTTATATATGTGCTTTGGGCGTTACTGGTAGCAGGACTTGTTGCCGCATTTTTGGTATTCTATTCCATTACGAAAGGATGGATAGGTTTTGTACCCCCCGTTGAAGAATTGGAGAATCCTAACTATAAGTTTGCAACGCAGATTATCTCGTCGGATGGTAAGTTGCTCAGCACCTACTCGTATAGTCGCGAGAATCGCGTGTGGACAAACTACGAGGACCTATCTCCGAAATTAATTGAGGCGCTGATCAGTACTGAGGACGTGCGCTTTTCAGAACATTCAGGAATCGATCTCCGTGCACTCATGCGTGCCATTGTTAAGACCGGACTGTTGCGTCAATCAGGTTCGGGTGGTGGAAGCACACTTACACAGCAGCTGGCCAAGCAATTGTATACGGAGGTGGCTGGTAGCAAACTGGAACGACTATTCCAAAAGCCTATAGAATGGGTTATTGCCGTGAAGCTGGAAAAGTATTACACCAAAGAGGAAATCCTGACGATGTATCTTAACAAGTATGACTTCGGTAATAATGCCATCGGTATTAAGACTGCTGCCAATACTTATTTCTCCAAGGAACCAAAGGATCTCTCTATAGAAGAGGCTGCCACGTTGGTGGGAATGTGTAAGAACTCATCGCTTTATAATCCTGTACGCCGTAATGAGACTACACGCAAACGCCGCAATGTGGTGTTGTCGCAGATGGAGAAGAACAATTGTCTTACATCTGCAGAGGTGGATTCGCTACAGCAGACCCCCCTAGTGCTCAATTATCGTAGGGTAGACCATAAGCTGGGGCCTGCTCCCTATTTCCGTGAGTATCTGCGTGGTGTGCTTACAGCCAAGAAGCCGGAGAAGAAGAACTACCGTGGATGGCAGATGCAGAAGTTTTATGAAGATTCGCTCGACTGGGCAAATAATCCGCTCTTCGGCTGGTGTAACAAGAATCAGAAGAAAGATGGTAGTAACTATAACCTCTATACAGATGGTCTGAAAATCCATGTTACCCTTGACTCGCGTATGCAGCAGTATGCTGAAGAGGCCGTTGATGAGCATATTAAAGGGTATCTGCAGCCGCGTTTCTTCAAAACCAAGAAGGGGCATCGCAATGCTCCGTACGACAACCTCAAGCCTGCAGAAATTGAGAATCTGCTAGTGAGAGCTATGAAACAGACCGACCGCTATCGCGGTATGAAAAAGGCTGGCTTCTCGGATGTGGCTATCCGCGACACGTTTGATGTGAAGTATCCTATGCGTGTGTTTGCCTATGGTGGAGATAGAGATACTATCATGTCGCCTATGGACTCCATACGCTACTACAAGCACTTCCTGCGTGTGGGCTTTATGTCGATGGATCCCGTCACAGGATATGTAAAGGCTTATGTCGGTGGGCCTGATTATACTCATTTTCAGTATGATATGGCTATGACGGGCCGTCGTCAAGTAGGATCTACAATCAAACCCTACCTCTATACGCTGGCTATGGAAAATGGCTTCTCGCCATGTGACCAGACCCGCAACGTGGAGCAGACGATACTTACCGAGGACGGACAGATATGGATTCCGCGTAATACTGGAAGCAAGGATATGTATGGACATATCGTCACCTTACGTTGGGGACTTTCACAGTCGAACAACTGGATATCGGCTTATCTGATGAGTAAGCTTAATCCCTACGCTTTCAAGAATCTGATACATCAGTTTGGTATACGCAATCAGGACATACAGCCGACGCCGTCGCTTTGCCTTGGCCCATGTGATATCTCGGTAGGCGAGATGGTAGGCGCATATACAGCTTTCCCGAATAATGGTATACGCACCGAACCGCTCTTTGTAACACGTATTGAAGATAATGAGGGTAATATAGTGGCTACCTTCTCACCGAAAACCTATGAGGTAATCAGTAAGGAGAGTTCCTATAAGATGATTGATATGATGAAAGCAGTCATTGACGAGGGCACAGGCCGCCGCTTGCGTTTCCGCTATAACTTCACTGCAGAAATAGCAGGTAAGACGGGTACGACCAATGACAATGCCGACGGATGGTTTATGGGGTATACTCCTTCGCTCGTAAGCGGATGTTGGGTAGGTGGTGATGATCGTGATATACATTTTACAAGTATGAGTGACGGTCAAGGTGCATCGATGGCGCTTCCTGTATGGGCACTCTACATGCAGAGGGTATATGCCGACGAGTCGCTCGGATATTCACAAGAGGAGAAATTTAATATCCCGGAAGACTTCAATCCTTGCGCACAGCAGACTATCGTGACCAATTATAGCGAAGAGCAACAGTTGGACGATTTCTTTGAATGATATGCTCGATCGTACAGTTTCTCCAGCCGTGCAGGGCATGTCGTTTGCCTTTCGCAAACCGACTAGCTTGAAGTTTGCCAATGGAATACCCTTGCATGTCATTGAAGCGGCAGGGCAGGAGGTCGTACGTGTCGATTTTGTCTTCTCTGCTGGACAGTGGCATCAAACGCAACGTCTGCAGGCACTCTTTACGTGTCGTATGTTGCGTGAGGGATGTGGAGAATACACTTCGGCAATCTTTGCAGAGTGGCTCGACTATTACGGAGCATGGCTTGAGCAAAGCGTGGCCATGAACCGTACATTTGTTACATTGTATACGTTGAAGAAGTTCTTTTCTGAAACGCTGTCATTAGTACAGAGTATGCTTCTCGACCCCATATTCCCGGAAGAGCAGTTCAGCACAATATGTGCCAATAACAAGGCACAGTATATGATTAATATTCAAAAGGGTGATGTGCTTGCCATGCGCAAACTGCGTCGTTGCCTGTATGGAGATTGTCATCCATGTGGTGCTCAGACTGCCCCCGACGATTATGACAGGCTGCATGTCGCTCATTTGAAGGAGTTTTATAATCTGTATTTTGGCTCTCGCTCGTGTTCCATCTATTTGTCGGGGAGCGTCGATGATACAGTTGTTGCACAAGTGGAGTCGCTCTTTGGTAAAGCAGAGTGGGGAAGTGGTGTACCCGGTGCGAATAGAAGTTACGAGATAGTTCCTGATAGCGATAAGAAGCATACCATCCTGCAAGCAGGTGCAGTGCAGAGTAGTATTCGTATGGGTGCTCTACTCATGGATATTAAGGATGAGGATTATCTTCAAATGCGTGTGCTCAATACAGTGCTTGGAGGCTACTTTGGTAGTCGCCTGATGAGGAATGTCCGTGAAGAGAAAGGGTATACCTACCACATCGCATCGGACCTGATTACCAATACATCTCAGGTGATGTTTATGATAAGTAGCGAGGCGCTCTCCGATAAGACCAATGAAGTGGTTGAAGAAGTATGTCATGAGATTCATCGCTTGCAAGATGAGAAGGTTTCAGAAGAGGAGCTTCGTTTGGTGCGTAACTACATGATTGGTGAGATATGCCGCAACTATGAGGGGGCATTCTCACTAACGGATGCCTATATTTTTATGGAGCATTTAGGCTTGCCGCAAACTCATGTGGAAGATATGGTAAGGGCGATACGTGAGACCGATGCAGTCCGTTTGCGGCAGTTGGCTCAGCGTTATTTGAACCCCGACTCTTTGCATACGGTTGTTGTGTGCCCGTAAGAAAAACTTTTGTCGTGTTCATTGGTGTCTGCCTCTTTCGGTGGGCCTCCTTCTGCTCTGTAGTTCATGCCAGAGCAGAAAGTATTTGTTTCAATATTTCTGAACAGAATCTTGTTGCCGAGGTGTGAAAAAATCCTATCTGCTTTGCTATGTGCAATAAAAATTGTAACTTTGCAATTTGATAAATTAATGTGTAAAGCCGATTATAACAATAATGAAAATCAGTGTATTTAGAAACGCGTTTTTGGCAATGCTGCTCATTTTATCTGCTCAGTCGTTCGGACAGGATTTGTTAGCTGAACAGCCGCCATTGGATACGCAAATGGCTAAAATAGATTCAGTTGTGCTCGATCGCCTTATCAAGGCCGAGGTTTATGAATACCCTGCTCAAGACCTCTATCCTGAATGGAGCAATGAATATGCCCACAAGTATACGAATGTGGTGATGCCCGACTCATTGGTGATAGATCTTACCGGTTTTTGTATGCCTACGGAGAATACTAAGGTGAACGATATTTTCGGATATCGCCCTCGTCGTCGCCGTATGCACTATGGCTTGGATGTCAAGGTGGAGCGTGGCGATACCATCCGTTCGGCTTTTGATGGTAAGGTGCGCTATGTCAGTTATCAACGTCGTGGATATGGACACTATGTTGTGATTCGCCATCCGAATGGGTTGGAAACATTGTATGCTCATCTGACCAAGAATTTGGTGGCTGAGAATGATGTGGTGAAGGCTGGCGATCCTATCGGATTGGGAGGTAATACAGGACGTAGTACTGGTACACATCTGCACTTTGAGACCCGTCTCTTGGGCAAGGCGCTTAACCCTGCGCTGATGTTTGACTTCCCCAATCAGGATGTGACGGGCGATACTTATGTATACTTGAAGCCTAAGAAGAAGGTATATGACCCGAGCGATCCTGATACCTATTATAAGGTGCGCAAGGGCGACTCATTGGGGCGTATCGCTGCACGTCAGGGAACCACGGTGAAGAATTTGTGTAAGCTCAACGGCATTACTACGAAGACTATACTTCGTCCGGGACAGATACTTAGACTTTATTAATTAACAACGATAAATGATAATAGATAATTAAGCCTCAATCGTCAACACCAAACATTAGACTCTAAATCCTCAACCAATATGGATACTAACCAACAATTCGAACAGGTGATAGCGACTTGTCGCGAACTCTTTGCTAATAAGCTCAAAGACTATGGCGCAGCATGGCGTATCATGCGTCCCTCTTCGGTAACCGACCAAATATACATTAAGGCCAACCGCATCCGTAGTATTGAAACCAAGGGTACTTCAATGGTGGATGAGGGTGTTCGTTCGGAATTTATCGGTATTGTCAACTATGGCATCATTGCCCTCATACAGCTCGAACTTGGCTATGCTGAAACCGACGATATGACTCCTGAGATTGCCCTGGCCAAGTATGATGAATATGCTACTAAAGCGCTCAATCTGATGAAGGCCAAGAATCACGATTATGACGAGGCATGGCGCGGCATGCGCATCAGTTCGTATACGGATCTCATACTGATGAAGATTTATCGCACCAAGCAAATCGAGAGCAACGAGGGACAGACTATAGTGTCGGAGGGTATTGATGCTAACTACATGGATATGATCAACTACTCGGTGTTCGGACTGATAAAGATTGATTTCGGAGAATAAAAATGAAACGTACTCCTGCTCATATATCATTAAGTATATTCATCAACAGCCTGCGTTTTGCTTTGGCATTGGTGTTTGCCTTCTCGGGATTCGTGAAGGCGGTAGATCCTATGGGCACAGTATACAAGATGGCCGACTATGCCGATGCTTTTGGTATTGGAGTGTCACCTTTGTGGTTGCTGATTGGTGCCGACTTACTTATTATGGTGGAGTACGTGATGGGTGTATCCCTTTTCTTTGGACTGTATCGCCGTTTTTATCTATGGTCTATGATTGTCTTCCTGACAGTGATGACGCCACTGACCCTTTTCTTGGCATTGACCAATCCTATCAGTGACTGTGGCTGCTTTGGTGATGCAATAGCGTTGAACAATTGGCAGACCTTCGGGAAAAATGTCGTGCTGTTGATAATGGCTGTTGTCGTGCTAATATTCAATAAGCGCATACAGCGCGTAATCTCTGAGGACTCGCAATGGCTTGTGTTCGTGTTTGCCTTTGCCTCCGTTGTGGTATTCATGCATTATAATATACGTCATTTACCTGTTATAGACTTCCGTCCATATACGATTGGAACCAATATCGTAGAGACTATGACTGTGCCTGAGGATGCTCCTCAAGATGAGTATGAAACCTATTTCGTAATGGAAAAGGATGGCGAGCAACGTACATTCTCCTTTGAAGAATACCCTGATTCTACCTGGACATTCGTGTCGCGTGAGAACCGACTGGTGAGTCGTGGCTACGAACCGCCCATTGCGGATTTTCATCTGACCGACCTCGATGGTGAGGAGGTGACCTGGGAAGTGCTTGAACAATCAGGATATACCTTCTTGATGGTTGCACACGACCTAGAAAGAACCGACGAAGGCATGCTCGATATCATTAATGATATATATGACTACACCAAGGTTAATGGTTATGCCTTCTATTTGTTGACATCGTCGAGTAGGCAAGTGATTGATCAATGGAATGATCATACTGGAGCTGCATATCCCTATTTGCAGGCTGATGACATCATGCTCAAGACCATGATACGCTCTAATCCTGGGCTTATTGTCCTGAAAGATGCCACCATTATTGGAAAGCTTAGCGCTGCCGATATGCCTCGCGATGAACATCTTAATGTACCTATGGAGCGCAACAAGTCAATTGAGGTTACTGCGCGTGAGCTGGAAGCGAGGCGCATATCAATGGCATTGTGGATGTTTTTCCCACTGCTGTTGCTTGTGATAATAGATAAGAACTTAAAGAATAAGAATACTAGTATTAATAACTAAAAACAAGAAAAGACATGAGAAAGAACATTGTAGCAGGAAACTGGAAAATGAACAAGACTCTCCAGGAGGGTATTGCATTGGCAACTGAGTTGAACGCAGCGTTGGCTGCTGATAAGCCTAACTGTGAGGTTATCATCTGCACTCCGTTTATCCATTTGGCATCTGTGACTCCTATCGTTGACAAGGGTGTTATCGCTGTAGGTGCTGAGAACTGCGCCGACAAGGCTTCTGGTGCATACACAGGTGAGGTTTCTGCCGCTATGGTAGCTTCAACAGGTGCACAGTATGTTATCCTTGGCCACTCAGAGCGTCGTGCTTATTATGGTGAGACTCCCGAAATCCTTAAGGAAAAGGTTCTCCTTGCTTTGGCTAATGGACTGACCCCTATCTTCTGTATTGGTGAGGTGCTTGAGGAGCGTGAGGCAGGCAAGCAGAATGAGGTTGTATACAGCCAACTCGAAGGTTCACTCTTCGGACTCTCTGCCGAGGACTTCTCAAAGATTGTGCTCGCTTACGAACCCGTTTGGGCTATCGGTACCGGCAAGACCGCTACTGCAGAGCAGGCTCAGGAGATCCACGCTTACATCCGCTCGGTAATTGCCAAGCAGTTTGGTAAGGAAGTAGCTGACAATACCTCTATTCTCTATGGTGGTAGCTGCAAGCCTTCTAATGCAAAGGAGCTCTTCGCTAATCCTGACGTTGACGGTGGCCTTATTGGTGGCGCTGCTCTGAAGGTAGAAGACTTCAAGGGCATCATCGATGCTTTCAAGTAAGAAGCAGATTCAAAGAATCTGTTTGGTTTTTATTTCGAGTTTAGCTGAGAGAGATTTTTGAGTGGATTTTCACTCTTGAGTCGTAGCGAATAGTGGTCTATTCGCAAGAATCGAGAGGGAAAAGATACCAAAAAGGATCTCAGATAATCCGAAAAGTCCATAAAATACATATTAACGGTAAAATCCAAGCAGATTCTTATTATCTCGGAGGACT
This sequence comes from uncultured Bacteroidales bacterium, assembly GCA_947367415.1. Classification (GTDB taxonomy): domain Bacteria; phylum Bacteroidota; class Bacteroidia; order Bacteroidales; family Bacteroidaceae; genus UBA1189. Next base: position 418 of record CANBEE010000117.1, on the reverse strand, counting down.
CCGAAGCTACGGAGCTCTTGGAGTCCTCCGATTAAAAAAACATATTTGCGACATCTTTTAGCAAATTCTATTATGAAGAGAATTCGTGTGTTGTTATTGGCTCTGGCCGCATTGCCCCTTATGGCGCAAGACAATATCGTTGGCCGGCTCACTCAGCCTGTTCCCGGACAGGGAGTCATCACTATTCATCAAGATGCTCGTCTCAACTATTTGTTGGGGCAGGTGTATAACCCCATGCAGAGCAAGGGAAAGAAAATACAGACCGTAGGGTATCGTATACAAATCTATGCCGGTGGCAATACACGATATGCAAAGGAAGAGGCACAGAAGGCCGCCGATTTTATAAAGGAGAACCATCCAGAGATACCTATATATACCGAGTTTGTTGCTCCCCGATGGGTATGCCGTGTAGGCGATT
>CANBEE010000116.1 GCA_947367415.1 uncultured Bacteroidales bacterium | reverse complement strand
TATTAATAAGAACTACGAATTTCACTAGTAAAAGATACGCAGTTTCCCACCCTATCAACATCAATTATCCATAAACCATCATCCATCAACCATAAACCCTCATTCCTCCTGCCAAGGGTCAAATGAAATATTGCTATAGTACAGGTTTGATGGCCTAATATAGTTTTTTGCCACGACACGTAACATTCATATTGTCAATGCGTATACCCTTGACAGAATTTGCACGTAGCGTACCTTTCTGCCAAGGGGTAAGTACTGTTTTGCCAAGGGGTACAAACATAGGATGCGTTTTAGTTTTGAGGCTTCGTTTCGTATTTGCTGTTATTCGGGAGGGAATGCGATACTCATTCATCACATCTATAGTTATAAATGTCGTTTCTTTGCTTCCGAGAAACGAATATTTCAGAGCGTTTGCGTTGTTTGCAAGGTTACGAAATGAGAGGTATGAAAGATTTTGGGGTGGTGTTAAGAAAATAATTCCTAATTGACTTTAGCCCCTATAGGCATCGAACTGCGTTTCATAACTCCTAATTCCTAATTATTTTATACCTTTAGCTTGCTGCGCAATCTGAAGATAGGCTGCGGCTCGCTGAAAAAAGTTCAAATAAATTTGGCTTCTTGCTCGCCTTGCACTATCTTTGCAACATCCGAGGGGAGAAATCCTTGGGTCAAGAATGCGTTTCTTGCTTTATCCCGTGATTCGAAATCTGGAAAATTTCAACTTAGAGGGATGAGGACAATGCAACGCTCATTCTGTTTGTATATCACTCTGTGTACAGCCCACGCTGTACCTCGCAAGGTATATACGACAGCGTGGGGTATTTGTTTCTCAGTTCATTTCTATTACGGTTTTTCCAGAGCCTGATGTACGATGAGCATGACAAGTCTCTACGCTTTTCTTGTATCCGTTAATCAAATACATTATTAACGCTGACTTTGGGGGACTTATAGGCTATAATGTGAATAGCAATGTTATGAGGCCCAAAAAGATTCATTTGCGTTTGGAATGGAAAGAAAAAGAGACTAAAGTTAGAAAAGAACTTTGGAATAACCGCATCTTTGTGGAAAATCCACATCTTGAGCAGTATGGAGACTACTTTAATCAATACATAGAAGAAAAAGTGTTGATAATGGTTATTCATCACGATACCGAGCCTGAGGTCGTAAAGGTGTTAAAAGCCGTTTTAGTTGCATTCAGTAAAAAGCAAGATGATATTGCTAATATTGAGATATCTACAGATATATGCCTTGATTGCGTGGAAGATGGTATCTGGCTTACATCTCTTATGCCTAATCCTAATGCTAAGACAGATTATTTGTATAGTGTAAATTTATCACATATTGCTAATTCAAACAATTAAACTCATGAAACAAATTAAAACATGGCTGACAACGATGGCGGTATTGTTGTGCAGTGGAATGATTAATGCTGCTTCTTACGATTTTGAAGTAGATGGGATTTTCTATGCCGTAAACAAGGGATCTGATTTGACTGTAAGTGTCGTAAATGGCAAGTATGAAGGGGATGTTGTTATTCCAGAATCAGTCACATATGAATCAGAAACATATACAGTAACTTCTATTCAAGGAAGTTCTTATTTGGGAGCAAATGGACATTGGAGTAATAGTTCGGGAGCGTTTGCTTATTCTAAAATAACATCTATCAAGTTGCCTTCAACTATCACAGAAATAGGTGACGGGGCATTTTATAGCAGCAAACACTTGAAGTCAATTGTTGTTCCAAACAATGTACAACGTCTCGGACAATGTTGCTTCGAAAATTGTGATGAACTAAGAGAGGTTTTTCTTATAGGCAAAGTCCTTCCTGTTGTATACCGTTGTACTTTTGCCAAAAGTCATGTTTCAAGAAAGATATATGTAGTTAACCGGCAAAAAACAATAGAAGTTTCTTCTTGGAGTAGCTATTCGGATGAGATTAAAGAATATATAACTTTCGATCAGAATGATTTCAACTACAATGGCCAAGTTCCCACTATAACCTATACCAATAATTTAGCTAACAAGTATGAGCTAACAATGGATGTCAGTGAATTACCCAAAGATGCAGGAACGCATGAAACGACCTTCAAAGCCGTATATTCAAACGGCCTAGAAGTAGACATCCCCTATACCTATACTATTAATAAAGCCCCATTGACCATTAATGTGAACGATGCAGAAAAGGTGTATGGTGACGAGAACCCACGATTTACCTATTCATTGAGCGGATTTGTCAACAATGAGGACGAGAGTGTATTGAGCAGTGCTGTATCGTTCTCCACCAAGGCAAATAAGAATAGTGGCGCAGGAACATATAGTGTGGCTGCAAGCGCAACGGCCAAGAACTATGAGATTGGTTGTACGGAGGGTACGCTGACTGTGAAGAAGGCTCCGCTGAGCGTAAAGGTAAATACTAAGTCAAGAGTGTATGGTGATGCCAATCCACAGTTTGACTTTACGTATGTTGGTTTGAAAAATGGTGATGGTGTGCCTGTGTTCACTTCGGAGCTGACGACCTCTACCAAGGCAACAAAGTATAGTGATGTAGGTGACTACGAAGTGACGGTATCGGGCGGCGTAGCTACCAACTACTCGTTTACGGAATATATCCCTGGTACGCTCACCATTACTCAAGCACCGCTTGGTATCAGTGCCCAAAGTACGGTACGTGAGTATGGCGAGGCCAATCCTGAGTTCCAGTTTGCCTACTCGGGCTTCAAAAATGAGGATACAGAGGAGTGCCTGACTGCTCTGCCTACGGTAGTGACTTCGGCAACTCCCACAAGCAGTGTTGGTGAATATGAGATAACGCCTAATGGTGCTGAAGCTAAAAACTACGCGATAAGCTATACCAGTGGTACACTGACCGTGAACAAGGCTCCATTGACCGTACAAGCAGAGACTGCTGAGCGTGTATATGGTGAGGAGAATCCGAAATTCACATTTGCATACAGTGGATTTAAGAACGAAGAGACCGAAGAGATATTTACAAACCGTCCCTCGGCGACAACAGAGGCGGGGCTGACAAGCGCAGTAGGAACATACGACATCGTACCAAGCGGTGCCGAGGCACAGAATTACGACATCACCTATAAGAATGGTACACTTAGTGTAACCAAGGCTCCTCTTGCAGTGAGTGTTGTTGACAATAAGCGAGAGTATGGTGAGGAGAATCCGGCAATAGCGCTCACGTATAGTGGTTTCAAGAATAGTGACAACGAGAATTGCATAACGGAGAAGCCTGCAGTTACTGTAAATGCAGAAAAGAAGAGTGATGTGGGTGAGTATACTATCAGTGTGGCGGGCGGATTGGCTCAGAACTATATGTTCACCGAATATAATGAAGGCAAGCTTACCATAGAAAAGGCACCGCTTACTGTAATTGCCGAGAATAAGGAACGTCTCTACTTTGAGGCTAATCCCGAATTTACCTATCGATGCGAGGGCTTCAAGAACGATGACACCAAGAGTGTAATTACTACTCAACCGAACTTTGAGTGTGGCGCAACTCAAACAAGTGGCGCTGGTGAATATGAAATCACCCTCTCAGGTGCTGAGGCCAAGAACTACGAGTTGAGCTATCAGGGAGCCAAACTGACAGTGGGCAAGCGCACGATTGATGTAAAAGTGGGTGATTGTATTAGAGTATACAACGAGGAGAACCCCGAATTTGCAGTAAGCTATAGCGGATTCGTCAACAACGAGAGCGAAAAGGTGTTTACTGCAATGCCTACGTTGTATTGCTCGGCTGATAAGACCACTGATGTAGGAAGCTATGAGATTACAGCTTCGGGAGCCGAGGCAGCTAACTATGACTTCAACTATAAGAGCGGTACGCTGACTATAGAAAAGGCAACACAAGAAATCGTGTGGGAACAGGATTTGTCTGAGGTAGTTTTGGGAGATCAAGTAGAGTTGACCGCAACTGCAACTTCGGGCCTTGCCATCGAGTATCAGTTGGCCGACAATAATTTTGTTTCGATTTATGAAGCCAATGGCAAAGTGTATTTGGATTGCAGCGGAGTGGGACAGGTTGTCATCAAGGCCATCCAAAGCGGCAACAAGAACTACCATGCGGCAACACGTGTGAATAAGACTTTGGTGGTGACCGACCCGAGTGGAATAGAGAATACCACCATCAACGATTCAGATGCTCCTATATATAATCTGAAGGGCGAGCGCATGGCTTGCAGCCGCAAGGAGTTACAGAAAGGCATTTATATACAGAATGGAAAGAAATTCGTGATGAAGTAAATTGCAGTCTGCATGAAGTATTGGAGGGCCCAGCCGTGGCTGAGTCCTCCATTTTTGGCACTATACATAATTTTGTGTAAATGAAAATAACTACCATCGTTTTTCTATGGTACGACATTGCTTGTGTCAAATAGTTCTATTACCTTTGTAACCATTATGATACACTTCCACACCCTACGCGGAACCGACGACCAGCATTGGAGCAGTTTCGTCGACACATACACCTCATCGTTTCCCCTCGATGAGCAACGCCCTACGGACAGCATTGCCCAGCTGCTGACCTCAGAGGAACGGTTCACCGCGATGGTACTCCTCGACAAAAACAACAGCTTTGTAGGCATTCTTACCACATGGACGTTCGACACATTCATCTATATAGAACATTTCGCCCTTTCCCCTCACATGCGTTCAAAGGGATTTGGAACGCTTGCGCTCCAGACATTCATCCAACACAATACGCTCCCCATCATCTTGGAGGTGGAACCACCCACCGACATACTCACCCAACGCCGCGTAAGCTTCTATGAACGGTGTGGGCTAAGGCTATACGATTACCCCTACATACAGCCACCCTACACCCCCGAGCTCTCGGCAGTCCCACTGCGCCTCATGGGAACTTTACCACTGGAAACGCCCCTGTCAACTGTTGCCGAGCAGCTACACAGAGAGGTTTACGGAGTATCAGATAAATCAATGAGCGAAAACATATTGATATAAAAAAAACAATTAATACCATTACCAATGAAGTCTCTATTACTTTCGGTTCTATTCCTGTTGCTTTCAGTAGGCTCAAGAGCTGTCAAGGCACAGCGTGCCGACTATGATGTCATTCCATTGCCCCGGTAGATAAAGGTCGATTCGATGAAAGTATTCAACTTGTCTCCCGATGCAGGTATCTACTTCGATGCAGGCAATCCCGAGGTATACCGCAACGCACTTTTCCTACGCGAATGGGTAGATGAGATGACCGGTATCGCCCTCAAGCTGACCCCTGACGACAAGAAAGCAGCTATCAAGCTCAGCCTCGACTTGGTGCATCAAGCGAGGTTCAATGGTGCCTGCCCGAACAGAAGAATTTCGAACAGTTCAAAGAACGCCTCCCGCAACTAAAAAAGGTGTACGACGTAATGGGCGTGAACTATTGCAAACAGATAGAGTAAAGGGAGAGATTTATAACCATCACGTTCAAGCACACCCCACTATCAATCAGTGTACTTACAAACAAAAATGGATGGCTAGTCTACAACTTCATATCGCCAGGCTTGACCCAGCCCATATGGCGCATCAGTTTGTCGATGAGCAAACTTATGATTGTCGGTGCAACGAAATAGAGCAAAACGATCTCCAGAACAAGCATGCTACTCTGCATCTGGCCACTCATAGTAGCATACGTAGCAAGCGGACCGACTAATCCTGCCGTGCCCATACCTGCGCCAAGCGCATTGTTTGCCATACCGAGCCAGAGCGTTGACACAGGGCCAAGAATGGCCGAAGTAAGTGTCGGTGCCAACCATATTATCGGCTTACGGGCGATATTGCCAATCTGCAGCATCGAAGTACCCAAACCCTGCGATAGCAATCCCCCCACGCCATTATCAGAATAGCTGATTACGGCAAAACCCACCATCTGAGCACAACAGCCCGCTGTAGCCGCTCCTGCGGCCAAGCCATCGATGCCGAGCATCACACACAAGGCCACAGAGCTTATGGGTAGCGTCAATGCGCAACCCACTAACACCGCCACCACGATACCCATGACGAGGGGGCTGAGCTGGGTAGCGTGGTTGATGACCTCACCGAGGTATAGCATAAAATCGTTGATGGGCGAGCAGCAGTAGTGGGCAAAGAGACCACCCGCCACGATGGTCAGCATGGGCGTAAGGATGATGTCGACCACCGTACGCTTGGAGATGAGCTGACCTATCTCGGCACCGACAATCACCGCGAGGTAAGCACCCACGGGACCTCCATACTGATAGCCCAAGGCACCCACCACAGCCGAGGAGATGGTGACCAACTGATCTATTCCCAACCCCATGGCAATAGCCAGACCTATACAAGCCCCCACGAGGGGCGACGAGGCCGAGAGCGCCTCGCTGATGAAGGTGAGGAACGACAGGCCCGGTATCTTGGCTATCTGCCCCACTATAAGTCCCATAATGAGCGAACAGAACAAACCCCAAGCCATATGGCTCAATGCCTTGACTACATATTTATCGAACAATCTCTTAAGCATAACTCTTATCAATTAACAAAACGCTCTGCTAACTTAAGAAACATAGAGAATTAACTCACCCTATATCAATAGTCGAAATAGTACCAATAGGTGTTGCCAAACTTGCGCTTCGCCAGGTTTTTGGCTACGATGCTGTTGCCTGCATGTTCTTGCTCCAAAGCACGGAATTCAGCAAAACGACTAATGACAGTACTGTCGGGCGTAAACGCAACAGGGGCACTTGGATGAAGGTCGTTGTACAAGACGAGTGCCTCCTGATAATGGGTAGGCAATACGCCACCCACAGCGTCCTTCAAGGCGGGCTCTGCCACGAAAGCGGTCAGATTCTTCTCGAGCAGCAATGCAGCCAGATAGATATCACGATATATGGCCGAATCGTTCTTGGTATACATGCGCTGACAAAATGCCATGCCGGACTCTCCGCCAAAAGGCTCGTTGCCCAAGCGAGTGTAATACTCTGAGGCGCCATAGCTTGTTGTCTGCCGCGAATATTTGTTGAAAATGAAGCCTTCGGCCCCATAGGGCTGCGGATAATGAAACATGTGCTCACCAAGCTGTCCCGTCTTGGCCATGGCAAGATTACGCAGTGCAGTGAGCTCTGCATTATAGTCATCGGAGCGTCGGCCCACCTGCAGGACCTTCTCGTAGTCATCATCGTGCATATAACGCCATGCCGCCAACTCCATATGAGGCGCAGGAGCGTGGTTGCCGATTTGAGAAGTAAGAACAAAAAGAAGCGAGAAGGTAAGCATATTGGGCCACAACGCACCGAAGAAATCTCTACGGTGAGCATGGTTAGTCATACGCTCCAGCCAAACCACTCCCAAGTAGAGCAACACGCACAGGGGAACTCCCCAAAGCCACTTATTGGCGGAGTAAAGGATGGTGCCATCATTCACATCGGTAAACAATGCAAGCAGAGCGCAGGAGGGGATGTACGATAGTGCCTCCCAACGCCCGCGCAGCCTAGAAAAGCGGTTGACGAGCCATTGCAGAAGCAACAACAGAACGGTTATCACCAGGGCTGTCACGAGTGTATTGCTCTGTGTCACGCCATCAGAAAGGTGATCCTGCAGCAATGCCAACAATTCTCCCTGAAACATATATATATATATGAAGGAGAACGTGGCAAACACGATCGCACATAGTATGCGAATGAGCTTGTTATGTTGTTTCTTTACTTTCATCATCGTCAGCAAAGGGCTTCTATAGGAAAGGGCTTCAAGGCCGAAGCCCTGAAGTCCTAAGTTCGTTTAATATACAATTAATATACAATGCATTAGTCGAGTTTCTTCAGCACGATAGCCGAGCGGGCTGGTATGTACAGCCTGAGCCACTCCTTGCGGTAGCGCTTGTGCACGGGGTCGAAGCTGGTGAAGTGCGTGAGGCTCGGGTCAGTGAGGCCGTTGCCGCCAAACTCGGGCGTGTCGGTATTGAGCACCTCCTTGTATGAGCCGCGGGGTACCAGCAAGCCGTAACCATCGTATGATTTGGTGGGGCTGAAGTTGAAGACAAACAGCAAATCGTCGCGACGATAGGCCATAATTTGGTCGCCATCGTTACAGTTGACCTCTACCACCTTGCTCTTCTCATACTTGGGCTGACTGCCTATGAGCTTAAT
>CANBEE010000115.1 GCA_947367415.1 uncultured Bacteroidales bacterium | reverse complement strand
GTCTGCAATGATGACATACGAAGCGCAGTCGTCGAGGATACGGATTATGCTACCGTTGTCCATAGGCCAGCGTGCAAGGTCGCGCATACGCATCTGAGTGCCCTTGCAGTAGAAGTAGCATCCCTTAAGGTTGGGCAGACATACGCCGATAGCCACGGGGGCAGCAATTGCGGGCAATGCGCATGACAAGGGCCTCGGTGACAGTGGCCGAATGGCGCACATTCCACACACGCAGCCATGTCTCCTGCACCACCTCTTCGGCCTCCATCTCCGAACCGAAGAACTCGCGCCCCATCTGCATCAGCCGGGGGCGCATCCGTTCAACCATCTGCTTGAACTCTTGTCCTGTCATAACGTCTGTTTCCATCGTGTCCATTGTTTGGGGTTTCTGCCCGTTTAACGCCAAAAGCCCCAAATCTTCACCCATAATAAATGTTAAAACTCTTTTTGGACTTGTTTACTCGTACTCAGGGTAAGGTAGAGGCAGCCCGCCGTGCCAAGGCTATGCTTGCCCGCATGGATGAGCTCGGCTTCGGTAACTGCACCAACACCCGTGCCTGCGAGGCCGAGTGTCCCAAGTGCGTAAGCATCAGCAACATCGCTCGCCTCAACCGCGAGTTCCTCAAGGCTAAGATGAAGGACTAAACCGCTGTTGTTGACAACAATAAACAAAAGGCAGGCCCCGCAAGGGAGTCTGCCTTTTATCTTCAAATGGTCAGACAAAACGAAAAAAATCCGTATTTTTGCACTCTCAACCATACCCGATTGACCATGTCGGTTGTATTAGATATAAAGAACAAAAGAAAAGTACGACTAAAACACAACAGACAGAATGAAACAGAAGAGGACTACCGCGTGTAGGGTGTGGATGAGCATGGCGATAATGCTTGCCACAGCGTTGGGGGTGAGAGCACAGGGAAACATTACACTGAAACTGATCGATGAGCCGCTGCCCAAGGCATTGCAACTCATCGAGCAACAGGGTGGAAAGAGCATCATCTTCTCGGTGAGCGAGACGGAGAAGCATAGGGTGAGCACTGACCTCAACGGCATCACTCAAACCGAGGCCATCGACCACATCTTGTGGGGCAAGCCCTTCGTGGCCAAGGAGAGACCCGAATGCTTCGTCATACAGAGGAAGAAAGACAGGGATGCATCGCTGGGCATTGCAGGCATGGTGATGGACGTGAAGGGCGAGCCTATCTCTAACTGCAATGTGCAAGTGTTTACGATGGACTCGGTGTATGTCAATGGGGCAACAACAGACCAAGAGGGATGCTTCTCCATACCTCTCAAGAGAGACGAGGAATACCGCATGCAGGTCTCTTACATCGGCTACAAGACGGCTTATAGGCAGTGCCAGGTGGGCCATGTAGGGACCATCGTAATGCGACACGATGCGATGCGGCTCAGCGAAGTCAAGGTGACAGGTATGAGGGCCGAGTCGAGGAACGAAGAGCAAGCAGATACCCTGCGCACTGTTGCTGTTTCGAGAAGAAAGCAGGCTGCTGAGGTGATACCCTCGGTCAATATCATAGGTGTCTCAAACAACAGGAAGAGTCTTGCATTGGGCGCATTGGGCAACGTGGTGCGCGAGAAGGCCTATGGCCTGCAGATTGGAGGACTTTACAATCATGTGGGCGACATCGGACGCGGTGTGGCTATTGCAGGACTTGCCAACACCACCCTGGGCTCCTATTATGGTGTGCAACTCGGTGGCTTATGGAACTATACTTCCCTTGACACCAAGGGAGTGATGATAGGCGGCTTGGGCAACTGGGTGAACAGCGGATTCGACGGCCTACAACTTGGCGGATTGGCCAACATCACAAGAGACGCGAGAGCGATACAGGTTGCAGGCTTGACTAATATCTCTAAGGGACTATATGGAATACAGATTAGCGGACTGACCAACATCTCGCAGGATGCTTACGGCTTGCAACTCGCAGGGCTTTTCAATGTATCGCACGACCTATACGGTATGCAATTGGCTGGGTTATTCAACTGCGCCAAGGATGTCTACGGCTTGCAATTTGCCGGATTGGTGAATGTGGCCAAGCAAGCCAGAGGTGTACAGTTTGCCACTATCCTCAATGTGGCCGAGGAGAGTGACTTTCCCATTGGCCTGATCAACATCATCAAGCAAGGCGACAAGGGTGTGGCGTTCACCTACGACATGCTGGGCAATGCCGTGATGTCGTTCCGCTCGGGCGGCAAGTATACCTATGGTATCTTGGGCGTGGGATGCAACGCACAGATTGAGGAACGACTGGTAGTCGAGGCGGGCTATGGCCTGCAGATTCCCGTATGCCGATGGCTCGATGTGAACAATGAGTTCAAGGCCACTACGATGGGCTACAACTCGGGCTATACACGCAGCAACTTCAGTTATCTGCTCGCCCCCTCGCTTACGCTATGGCGCCATTGCAATCTCTTCGCAGGTGCCAGCATCAACTACTTCATGTCCGACAGAGCCAGCGCAGCCACTCTCCTGCCCAATGCGGGACTATGGAGAAAAGAGGGCGATCGAGGCATCGGGCAGTTGTACTTGGGTTATCAGGTCGGGGTGCAATATGTCTTTTAACCCGCTTCATGGACTTTAATTGCGAAAATAGGCGTATCTTCGCAACATGAAACTAACGATATTCCGCAAACACGAGGCCTCGGACGAAGAGCAACGTTTCCACACGCTGTTTGTAGAGATGTACCCCAAACTTGTGCGCTACGCGACGGCACTGATGGCCGATGCCGATGAGGCGCGAGATATCGTGAGCGACGTGTTTGAACGCGCTTGGCAACGCCATGCCACGCTGGACGAAGAGACTGACCATGTCTGGCTCTACGCTGCTGTGCGCAATGCCTGCCTCAACCGTCTGAAGCATCTGAAGGTAGAGCAAGAGCACATCGAGGCCATCATAGAAGCCACACGAGCCGATATGGCCGACAACTATCGCCAACACGAAGCACTGCTACGCCATGCCGAAGAGATAGCCCACAACCTGCCCGAACCTACACGCAGCATACTGCGCCTATGCTACTGGGACAAGCAGACCTATCGCCAAGTGGCCGAGCACCTCGGCATCAGTCCAGATACGGTGAAGAAGCACATCAGCAAGGCACTGCGCATCCTACGAGAAACAATGAAAGAATTGATTTGATAATTACAACCGTATGAAATCACCCGACACCAACGACCACCGCCTCGAAGCACTCCTCCGTGAAGCCCTCACACAAGAGCCCACGGCAGAAGAGACCGAGCATGCCTGGCAAGCCTTTGCCAATCGTCGCCAAAAGCAGCGCACTCGCCGCACCTTATATATAGCCACTGCATCAGTGGCAGCTATCTTGGCCGTCGTATTCCTCTTGCATGGCACAAAACCCAATCCTATACCCCATGGTATACAGGTGTTTGCCTCGATAGATGCACCGCAACAGATTACCTTCACAGAGAAAGATGGGCGTACCCTTGCCGCCACTCCGGCAGGCACCACGGCCACCATTCTCCTCAGCGACAGCACCGAAGTGCTGCTTGGTGCCAATAGCCGCTTGGAATATCCCACCCGTTTTGCCGGGAAAAGTCGCGAAGTCGCTCTCTCGGGCGAGGCGCGTTTCCATGTTGCCAAGCACGAAGGAATGCCCTTCATTGTGCACACCCAAGAGTTGCAGACGCAGGTTTTTGGCACTATTTTCGATGTGCGTGCCTATCCGCAGGGAACACCCGATGTAGCACTCTACGAAGGCAGCATAGGCGTCACCTATCGAGGTAAAGAGCATCTGATGCGGCCCGGCGAACAGGCATTTGTCGATACCGACGGAGCGCTGCAACTCACCGCTACACCTGCCCATCGCAGCAGCTGGGCCGAAGGGTACTTCACCTACGACAACCAAGACCTGCGCACCGTGATGCAGGAGATAGGGGCGTGGTACAACCTCTCCGTCACCTTCGAGACAGCCCACCTGCTCGATGAGCGCATCCACTTCCGCCTCAGCCGCCAACAACCTGTCGATGTCATCCTACAAGTACTGAGCGACATGGGCATTGCTCAGTTCGTTAGAGGCGAAGAGGGGATTGTAGTTCGATGAAAACGAAACTTGATTTCATAAACAACCTATACCAACAAGCGGTAAGTGGCTAAACTCACTTACCGCTTTTGATTTTGATAAGTTCAAATATCCTATCCCCGCAACGTCTTGATTTGGTTCAGCACCTCATCGAGGCGTTTCTTGTTGGCTCGTTGCTGAGTAATGCCCAGAGCAATGGTAAAGCCCATAGCAAAGACGGTGATGGCGATGACTTGAAGGTTCCACGCGAAGTCGCTGGCGATGAGGATGGTCCATACGATCAATGCGATGAGCGGAAGGGTAAGGATGCGGTTGGCCATCATGCGTAATTGCTTGTGACGAGCGATGTGCTCGGTGGCTTCGGTCATACTCATAGAGGGCAGATTGCCGATGTTGAGTGCCTTGTAGGCTCGTCGATTGAGGAAAACTTCCAGGATGCCTGTAGCGATGATCAGCAGGCAGAAGCCCCAATAGGGAAATCCTTGGTCGGCAAACTGTGTGAGGAATACTACACCTGCGATAGGAGCAGCGATTGCCGATGTACGGAAGCGGTTCTGATACCATTTCTCTACGCGCGAGAGCTTGCTCGTCATCGACTCTCTCAATATCTCTTCATTGATGATACGCTGCTTATCCAGCTTCTCATCTATCAGGTTAAACTGTTTTCTCAGTTCCTGCAATTCGGTTAAATCCATTTCGTGTGTCATAAAGATACGTTTTACTTGTTAGACATTTGCTTTAACTGTTCCTTGATGCGGAACAGACGAGTGGTGACACTCGACAGGCTGATGCCCACCACGTTGGCTATGTCCTGATAGCTCATATTCTCCAGCCAAAGGAGGATGATGGCTCTATCGAAGACATCGAGGCGGTTGATTCTGTCATACAACATCTGAATCTGTTTACTGTGCTCGTCGTCATCGTTGTACAAGTCGATGTCGACCGAAAGGGGAACAGTCTGTACACTACTCTTCTTCTTTCGTTCCAGGTTGCTGCAGGTGTTGAGGCTCACGCGCCATATCCAAGTCTTCGTGCTACTCTCGCCACGGAAGTCCTTGAAGCCCTTCCAGAGGTTTATCAGTATCTCCTGGAACAGGTCGTTCACCTCCTCCTTGTCGTCAGAGAAGAAGTAGCAGACGGTGTATATCGTCTTGCGGTACTCTCTGACCATCTCAGTAAATCGTCTTTCAATGTTGTCCATCAGTTGTCTTTTTGTCGTTCTACTCTCTTAGACACACTTTCGGTGGATTCCTTTCAGAAATTTGAAAGTTTTTTCAATTATATTTATGCAAAAATAAGTGAAAAGAGGTAATAAGGGTAGAAAAACGAGTGGAATAATAGTCTTTATTCCGAAAAAAGTTGAGAATTCTCTTGACTCGTACCCTACGGAAGTATTTAACTTTGCACTTGAAAGTTGCGAAGGTTGGCTGCACTCGTTACAAGCAATTGCATGCATTGCTCACTCGTTGGCACAACCTTTGCACTTGGAAGCTTCAATAAATCGTACGATTATGAGTGAACGAACAAAGTTAAAAATCGGAGAGTTCTCCAAGATGATGCAGGTGACGGTGAAGACCTTGCGCCACTATGAGCAGAAAGGACTGCTCGTGCCTGACGAGGTAGATGAGTGGACAGGGTATCGCTACTACAGCATAGCGCAGATGCAGCGGCTGGGCACCATTCGCGGACTGCAACGGCAGGGCTTCACACTCGAAGAGATCAAGGAACTGCTGGAGGAGGGTGCGCAGATGCCAAGCATCGACCTGTTGACTCAAAAGATTGAGGAGACGGAGCGGCAACTGCAACTGCTGATGGAGCGCCGCACGCAACTGCTCAGGTGGATGGACTCTCACAAACAACGTAAGACAATGGAAAAGTTTAGTATTCAATCGCTGCCCGAGATTATCGTGGCAAGCCATCGTGAAGTGATCGCCGACTACAGCGCGCTGGGCCCGCTGTGCATAAATAAGATTGGCCCCGAGATGCAACGCCTCGGCTGTCAATGCCCGCCGCCTGGGTACTGCTTCACCATCGAGCACCAGGAGGAGCACCGCCACACAGACCTCGACATCGAGTATTGCGAGCAGGTAGTGGAGATGGGCGTGGATAGCAGCATCATCTAGTTCAAGCGTCTCGCTGCCGTGCCCAAGGCGTTGTGCATGAAGCATGTGGGCCCCTACGAGCGCTTCTATGAGTCGTATGCCGAGGCCTTCGCCTATATGGAGGAGCAGGGCTACAAAATGGCAGGGCATCCGCGCACAAGCTACATCGACGGTATATGGAACCAAGAGGACCCCGAGCAGTGGCTCTCGCTGATTCAGATACCGATAGAATAAGCGGATAAAAAGAAGTCCCAAGGGCCACGGCCTTTGGGACATTCTTTTACTTCATCGGCTCCATATGGATATTGATGTAGGTATCGGCACCATATGTGGCCTTTATCTTGCGTTCTACTTCGGTGGCGATGGTGTGTGCGCGGAGTAGGCTCAGGTCGCCATTCATGCGGATGTGTACATCGATGGCATAGTGGCTACCTATGCGGCGGGTGCGCAGGTGATGCGGGGCGCTGACGCCTTCGACGGAGAGTATGATGCGGTGTATCTCCTCTATAGTGGCTTTGGATAGCGATTTCTCAAGGAGTTCGTCCAAGCCACTCTTGGCAAGGTCGAACGCTACTTTGAGGATGAATATGCTCACGACTACTGCAGCGATAGGGTCGAGGATGCGCCAGCGCTCTCCCAAGAGTATGGCGCCACCAATGCCGATGGCCGTTCCGATAGATGAGAAGGCATCGCTGCGGTGATGCCAGGCATTGGCCATCACGGAAGATGAGTCGTATTGCTTGCCTTTGCGCACGGTGTAGCGGTAGAGCCATTCCTTGCTCACAATAGACACGATGGCGGCTATCAGTGCCGCTATGCCTGGCGCAGGGAGTACCTCGCCATGTAGGGCACGAATGATGGAGCCTATACCCTCGCGTAGGATGCCTATGCCCACAAAGCCTAGTACGACGCCTATGATGACCGTGGCCAAGGTTTCAAACTTGCCGTGCCCGTAGTGATGGTCGTCGTCCTCCTTCTTCGATGAAATGCGCACAAAGATGACCACTACGATGTCCGTCACGAAGTCCGATAGCGAGTGTACCGCATCGGCCACCATAGCCGCACTATGGCTGATAATGCCAGTCACAAACTTCAGCACGAGCAGCAGCAGGTTGACTACTCCGCCTACGATGGTCACTCGATATATTCCCTTTTCTCGGTCAGTTGTTTGGTTCATAGATGTGTTATATCCATCATTAATTCTGCACGCAAATGTAGGTATATTGCCCGATGTGCGCAAAAATCGCTGATAAGAATCGCTCCTCCTATCGACGATTTAGAAAGAGTATAAGTTTGAAGAATGGAGTATCTCATTCATATTCTATTTTGCGAAATTTCCGCCAAACGCCTTGGACGAAGCCAGTTTTTGCTGTACTTTTGGAGCAAACTTCTGCGCCATGAACATCGAAGAACTATAAACATACGCCACTATGCTATTCAACACCTTTGGCAACCCCACGAACAAGACGCTGATGCTCATCCACGGACTCGGAGTGTCATATCAAGTATTCGAGCCACTTATTAAGCATTTACAAGCCCGCTACTGCATTATCGCGGTGCAGGTGGACGGATTCCTCATCGACGACGGAAACAGGGCCATTCCATCGGCTTTTACCAGCATCGACGACCAGGTGGACCAACTGGTGCAACACATCTGCTCGGCATACGACGGGCACCTGGATGCTGCCTATGGTCTCTCGATGGGTGGGTGTATTGTGGGCAAACTACAGGAGCGAACAGATATCACCATCGACCACGTCATCCTTGATGCGGCTCCTTTGGTGCCACTACCGCGCTGGAGTATCGGTCCCCTGCGCTATTACCAGAGTTTCAATGTGTGGTGCCCCGAAGGCGCTCTGCCTCCTACATCACGGTGCGTACGACAGATTCTCTGAGACGATGACCGAGGCCTTGGCCTATATCGAAGAGCAGGGAATGCAACTCTGTGGCAACCCCCGCTTCTGCTACCTCGACGGCCCATGGAACAAGCAGGACGCAGCAGACTACCTCACGGAGGTTCAAATCCCCATCAAGTGAGCCCGTCTGAGC
>CANBEE010000114.1 GCA_947367415.1 uncultured Bacteroidales bacterium | reverse complement strand
ATTGTCTCCGCGATGACAATAAATTGTCTCCGCGAAGACCAGGGCAGACGCATCAGAAATCAGGGAAAACGCATTATAAAATTTTGCGATTACAGCTGCTCAGGATGACACCATTGCAGAAGGGATTTGTTTCAATGGACAACTCCTATACTATTACCAAAACTTTTCACCGTCTTTCTTCTCTTTATCCATATTATTTCCTAACTTTACGGTACGTGCAATGAAATAGGATAAATACACACACATTATGATTACAGGCGAGATAAAGAACCGCATCGATGCGATATGGGACACCTTTTGGACGGGTGGCATCACGAACTCTATCACCATCTTGGAGCAGATGACCTATCTGTTCTTCATGAAGATGCTCGATGATGCGCAGAAGACGAAGGAGGCGAACGCGAGCTTCATGGGGGTAGAGGTCAAGGACCCTACCTTCAAACAGGGCATGTGGCACAATCCGGAGACTGACAAGGATGTGCCCTACGACACCTTGCGCTGGAGCGTCTTCAAGAACAAGGATGCCGAGGAGATGTACCGCATCATCAGTCGCGATGCCTTTGCCTTCATCAAGAACCTGAACGATGGCAAGGATACAGCCCTTGGCCAAGTATATCGACAATATCCATGGCGTGATTATGCCTGATGGCGCTTCGGCATAGGGTGGGAAGAAGTTGACATTGCATAGAACAACGATATATAAATATTATAATGAGACTAGAATCATCGGTGGCTGTCGGCACAAGAATATGAATAGAAGTTGTATTTACTGCAAAAAAAGTGTACCTTTACATCGTGAAACAAATGGCATGGAAGACTGCCACTTGAGAATGCACAATCATTCAGTCACAAACGATGTATTTTTATGGCTAAGCAAGAGATAACATACGACAGCATCATCAAGGAGATTAACTCACGACAGTTTGCTCCAGTGTATTACTTGATGGGGGAGGAACCCTACTATATAGACCGCCTATCGGACTATATCGCTGAGAATGTGCTCACGGAAGAGGAACGCGGATTTAACCAAATGGTAATCTATGGTCAGGATACGGATATAGGCAGTATCATTGCGGCTGCCAAGCGCTATCCGATGATGGCGGAGCACCAGGTAATCATCGTGAAGGAGGCACAGACACTGCGCAACATGGAGGAACTGGTGTATTATCTGCAGAAGCCACAGCCAACGACGGTGCTCGTATTCTGCCATAAATATGGTACCATCGACCGCCGCAAGAAGGTGGCGGTGGAGATAGAGAAGAATGGACGGCTATTTGAGTCGAAGAAGTTGAAGGATACCATGCTTCCCAGCTTTATCAGTAGCTACGTGCGCTCCAAAGGAACGGCAATCGATGTGAAAGCGGCGGGTATGATGGTCGAGAGCATAGGAGCCGACCTTAGCCGAATGGCCAGTGAGCTGGACAAGCTGATCATTGCCAAGCCGAAAACCGACGAACCCATCACACCTGAACTGGTGGAGGAGTGTGTGGGCATAAGCAAGGACTATAACGTGTTTGAGCTGAAGAATGCACTCATGGTGAAGGATGTGGTGAAAGCCAACACCATTGCCAAATATATGGAGGATAACAAGAAGACATTCGCCATGCCTATGGTACTGGCCATGCTCTTTAACTTCTATGCCAACCTGATGATGGCATACTATGCTCCCGACAAGTCGGACAATGGCATCGCTGCCTACCTGGATTTACGTAGTCCATGGCAAGCCAAGGAGTACCAGACAGCCATGCGCTACTACACGGCATGGAAGGTGATGTATATCATCAGCGATATACGTAAGTATGACGCGCTATCGAAAGGTTGCGGAGCCAATGCAACTGACAAGGGGCTGCTGCGTGAACTCATATATCATATACTGCATTAACCCGTTGGCGGAATTAACTTGATAGAATAATGTTTATCAAGAAGTTGCACATATCTTAGATTTCTAGTAACTTATAGTGTTCAACCTTTAAGTTATATACATCTGTTATGTGCAACTTGTATACAAGGTTCGTGAGGTTTTTGGAGATTTGCAAGCAATTCTCAAGTGATTTGGTTACAGACAAGGGCAACATCTCTCGTCCTGGTCCCGTTCCCCGCTTTTCGGATTTGGAAGTTGTAGCATTGAGTATGGCTGCAGAATCCGAGGAGATAGACAGTGAGAACTGGCTGTTCGAGTCTAAGTTGAAGGAGTGCCGCCAGCTCATTCCCAATCTTATCTCCCGTCGCCAGTTCAATGACCGCCATAGAGCGACAAGCGGCCTTTACGAACAGATACGCAGTCGTATAGCAAAGCATATTGATGGCAACGCAGATTACTTCTGTATCGATTTCAAACCGATTGAGGTTTGCCGTCTGTCACGTGGAAGACGTTGCAAAATGGGAAAAGACGGTGATTTCTCCACGGCTTCAGACTTTGGCTATTGCGCTTCCCAAGGATGTTTTTCTTTGGATATTTGTCCCTTTCGCAAAGGCCAGAAAAAGAGTTGAGACCACATTCTCGCAGTTGTGTGATCAGTTCCTAATCATCAGGAACTATGCAAAGACTACAAGTGGACTGTTTGCAAGAACCATCAGTAAAATTAGTGCAATGACAGTGTTACAATATGTAAACTACATTAACAAGAGGCCCATTGGAAGAATTAAGTATGCACTAATTTAATTCCGCCAACGGGTTGAATAACAAAAAATGTGGTGAAATAGGTCCTTATATAAAAAGATGTAACTACAGTGCTTTGCCGCTTTCTCGGTAGGGCACTGCTTTTTAACACATTTGGACTGAGTGAAAAGTAAGCATCTGACCATTTGCCTGTGAATGTTAGTTTAGAGTCTCTAATGTTGGATTATTGAAATAAACTTAAAACTACTTCTTATTTGTGAATTGCTGATTGTGAATTGGCAATTAATTGTTAACTTTGCAGCTAAACTAAAATAAAAAACCTAAAAAACTAAATATCTATGGCTGGAACGATTGATATCCGCGAACTTAACGAAAAGATTGAAAGGCAGAGTGCCTTTGTTACCAACCTGATGGCTGGTATGGACCAAGTGATTGTTGGTCAGAAACATTTGGTGGAGTCACTGCTTATCGGACTGCTCTCTGATGGTCACGTGTTGCTCGAAGGTGTGCCGGGCTTGGCAAAGACATTGGCCATCAAGACGCTGGCTTCGCTCATCGATGCACAGTATAGCCGCATACAGTTTACTCCCGACTTGCTGCCTGCCGACGTGGTGGGTACTATGATCTATAGTCAGAAGGACGAGACCTTCATCTCCAAGAAGGGTCCCATCTTTGCCAATTTTGTATTGGCCGACGAAATCAACCGTGCTCCTGCCAAAGTTCAGAGTGCACTGCTCGAGGCTATGCAGGAGCGTCAGGTGACACTGAGCAAGGATACCTTCCGTCTGCCCGAGCCTTTCCTCGTACTAGCTACACAGAACCCCATCGAGCAGGAGGGTACCTATCCCTTGCCCGAGGCGCAGGTAGACCGTTTCATGCTGAAGGTGGTCATCGACTATCCCAAGCTTGAGGAGGAGATGCGCATCATCCGTCAGAATATCAATGGTGAGAAGCAGGAGGTGCGTCCCATCATGAAGGCTGAGGAGATTATCAAGGCTCGTGAGGTGGTGAAGGAGGTTTACATCGACGAGAAGATAGAGCGTTATATCGCTGACATCGTGTTCGCTACCCGCTATCCGGAGAAGTATGGGCTGAAGGAACTGAAGGAGATGATTTCGTTCGGTGGTTCGCCCCGTGCCTCTATCAGCTTGGCATTGGCGGCCCGCTCATATGCTTTCCTCAAGCGTCGTGGCTACGTGATTCCCGAGGATGTGCGTGCCGTGGCTCACGATGTGCTGCGCCATCGTATCGGTCTCTCTTACGAAGCCGAGGCAAGCAACCTGACCACAGAAGAGATTATCAGTATGATTCTTAATAGGGTAGAGGTACCTTAATTTATTTACAATTTACGAATTTACGATTTACAATTTACAGGCCTTCATGCGATGGCGGAATTGTAAATAAGATATTATATTGATGGACGCAAACGAACTGATAAAAAAGGTACGTAAGATTGAAATCAAGACACGTGGACTGTCGAGCAACATCTTTGCCGGCCAGTATCACTCGGCTTTCAAGGGGCGTGGTATGGCCTTCTCAGAGGTGCGCGAGTATCAGTACGGTGACGACGTGCGTGATATCGATTGGAATGTGACGGCGCGCTTCAACAAACCCTACGTGAAAGTGTTTGAGGAGGAGCGTGAACTCACGGTGATGCTGCTCGTGGACATGTCGGGGAGTCTCGACTTCGGTACATCGGGAATGTATAAGCGGGATATGGTAACCGAGATTGCCGCTACACTGGCCTTTGCAGCCATTCAGAACAACGATAAGATTGGGGCTGTCTTCTTTACCGACCGTATAGAGAAGTTTATCCCACCTCAGAAGGGACGCAAGCATATACTTTATATTATACGTGAACTGCTCAGCTTCGAGCCCGAGAGTATGCAAACAGATATTACCGTGCCCTTGCAGTACTTGACCAACGCCATCAAGAAACGTTGCACCACCTTTTTGCTCAGCGACTTTATCGGGGACAAAGACTTCAAGAGTCCGCTCACCATTGCCAACCGCAAGCACGATGTAGTGGCTATTCAAGTGTATGACAAGCGTGTGGAGGAGCTCGCCGATGTGGGGCTGATGAAGATTGTGGATGCTGAGAGTGGTGAGGATATGTATATCGACACCTCTTCGCGCAAGGTGCGTGCCCATCATCATCAATGGTGGGTGGCAAGCCAAGAGCGATTGCACGATACGTTTACCAAATCGGGAGTGGATGCCATATCCGTACGCACCGACCAGAACTACGTGAAGTCACTAATGAGTCTTTTTGCTAAAAGAAATTAAGAATGAATGTCATCTTGAGTGAAACGAAGAATCTTGCTCTTTGCAATGAGAGTTTTGGTAACTGCTGATAGAGAGTTTTTTCGCTGCGTTGCGGCGAACTTCGTTTCAAAATGACAAACTGGATGAAATATGAAGATATTAAAAAAATACTCCCTTATGTTGGCGTTGTTTGTGCTTGTCATGCCATTGCAGGCACAAGTCACTGTCAATGCCAGCATTGACTCACTGCAATTATATATTGGCGAGCAAGCCCATGTGAGGCTTGAGGTGAGCTGCCCTACGGATGGACAACTCATCATGCCTACATACCCCAACAATCACCTGATGGATGGTATAGAAATTGTGGGTGAGGTAAAGGCCGACACGCAATATCTGAACAAGGATAAGCAGATGCTTGTAACGCAGGAGTTTACGGTGACCTCTTTCGATACAGCCTTCTACTTTATCCCTCCATTCGAGGTGTTGGTAGATAGCCAATCGTATGCATCAAATCCTTTGGCATTGAAAGTGTTTACCTTTGAAATAGATACGGTGAACGTAGAGGCCATATTCCCTATCAAGGGAATCATGGAACGTCCTATAACATTTACAGAGGTGTTGCCTATGTTGATTTCGGTGCTTCTGATTATTGGACTCTGCTTCCTCATACCTTATCTTTTGGGACGCTATAAGGATAATAAGCCTATTTTGCGTAAAGTGACCATTGCTCCGAAACTTCCTCCACACCAGGTGGCATTGCAGGAGATGAACCGTATAAAGGAAGAAAAAGGTTGGCAGAAAGAGGATGTCAAGGGGTATTATACCGAGCTCACCGATGCTTTGCGTATATACATGCAGGAACGCTTTGGTTTCAATGCTATGGAGATGACATCGGATGAAATCATCGACAAACTTAACGAACAACCCGACAAGGAGTGGATTGCAGAGCTGCGTAACCTCTTTAATATGTCGGACCTTGTGAAGTTTGCCAAGTATAAGCCGCTCATCAATGAGAATGACATGAACCTCATCAATGCCATTGACTTTATTAATAAGACAAAGGTGGAGGATACAGCTCCTGCAACTCCTGAGGTTCAGGAAATTGTTGTTAAGGAGGGACGTTCTAAGCAAGCCAAGATACTCCTGATCAGTGGAATTATCTTGCTTTGTGCATTGGCTGTTGGAGCTTTGTACACTGCTGTTGTTGAGGCCGTTCACTTGTTCTTTTAATCATGGTTCCAATTAATGGTGTTAGCCTATTTTAACTACAGAACTACAAAATAGTAATAATCATGACATTTGCCCATCCTGCATATTTTCTATTACTGCTTCTTCTCGTGCCATATATAATATGGTATATATTGAAGGGTAGGAAGAGCGAGCCTTCCTTGCGCGTTTCCACAACTCGCATGTATGCTACCATGCCAAAGAGCTACAAGGTATACCTGCGTCATGTCCCGTTTGTGCTACGTATGATAGCCCTGTCGCTGCTTATTGTGGTGCTTGCTCGCCCCCAGTCAACAGATAGCTGGCAGAGTTCTGAAATTGAAGGTATCGATATTATGCTGGCCGTTGACGTCTCTACCAGTATGTTGGCCGAGGACCTTAAGCCAAATCGCCTTGAGGCTGCCAAGCAAGTAGCTGCAGACTTTATTAACGGTCGTCCTAACGATAATATCGGACTCACCATCTTTGCAGGACAGAGCTTTACCCAGTCGCCATTGACGGTTGACCATACCGTGTTGCTCAATCTGTTCAATAGTGTAAGCTGTGATATGGCGACAAATGGAATCATTGAAGATGGTACAGCGATTGGTCTTGGCATTGCCAATGCAGTTAGCCGCCTTAAAGATAGTAAGGCCAAGTCGAAGGTGGTAATCCTTCTTACCGATGGCTCTAACAACCGTGGCGATATATCTCCTCTCACTGCTGCTGAGATAGCCAAGACCTACGGTATTCGTGTGTATACCATTGGTGTAGGAAGTAATGGCACAGCACCATATCCCTATCCCACGATGGGCGGTGTGCAATATATCAATGTGCCAGTAGAAATTGATGAAAGCACCCTTCAACAGATAGCCAAGACCGCTGATGGCCAGTATTACCGTGCCACCAGTAATTCAAAGCTTAAGGAGGTGTATGAAGAGATTGATAAATTGGAGAAGACAAAACTCAACGTCAAGGACTTCAGCCGCAAGTCAGAGGAGTACATGCCCTTTGCTTTATGGGCTATGGTGTGCCTTATACTTGAGGTTTTGTTGCGCCTGACGATTTTGAGAAGAATACCGTAAGAGTGCTTCGCTCTAGAATGGAAATTGAAAGGTGAAATTGTAAATAGTAAATATGTAAATAGTAAATTGAATTTATGTTCAAGTTTGCAAATCCTAATGCCCTATTCCTATATATCCTGCTTCTTGTTATATTAGCGGTATATTTCTACGCTAATCATAAGCGTAGGAGCGCAATTCGTAGATATGGCTCGCCCGAACTGCTCGGCGCAATGATGCCCGAAGCATCGCGTTTTCGTCCCGCACTCAAATTCTGGCTTACTTTTGTTGCTCTCTGCTTCATGGTGCTGTTGCTGGCTCGTCCGCAGTTTGGTTCCAAGATGGAGACAGTCAAGCGCCAGGGTATCGAGACCGTGATAGCCCTTGACGTATCAAATTCAATGATGGCCGAGGATGTAGCTCCGAACCGTCTGGAGAAGTCCAAGAACATAATCTCCAAGCTCGTTGATGGCTTCGAGGACGACAAGGTCGGACTCATTGTCTTTGCCGGTGATGCTTTCATACAGCTACCCATTACGAATGACTTCATTTCGGCCAAGATGTTCCTCGAATCCATTGACCCAGGCATTGTTGCTCGTCAAGGAACCAATATAAAAGCTGCTATCGATATGGCCACTCGTAGCTTTACTCCCAGAGAAGGGGTGGGTAAGGCCATCATCATTATTACTGACGGTGAGAACCACGAGGGAGGTGCCGTTGAAGCAGCCAAGGCAGCATCCGAGAAAGGTATGATGGTATATGTCATGGGTGTTGGCTCCCCTGAAGGTGCACCCATTCCTGGTGAGCGTGCCAACGACTTCCGCCGCGACAAGGAAGGCAATGTCATTGTCACTAAACTCAATGAGCAGATGTGTCAGGAGATTGCAGCTGCCGGAAATGGAGTATACATCCGCATTGACAATACCAACAATGCTCAGCGTATACTACAACGCGAGATTGACAAGCTTGCTAAGGCCGATGTAGAAACAACAGTCTACTCTGACTATGACGAACAGTTCTCTGTAATGGCCTGGATAGCCTTCGTGCTCTTATTGCTGGAAATGCTCCTTATGGTGAAGAAGAATCCTAAAC
>CANBEE010000113.1 GCA_947367415.1 uncultured Bacteroidales bacterium | reverse complement strand
TATTAACACAGCATCAACAGATACGGGAGCGTCGCAGTTGCCACGAATTATAGATGTTATGCCAGAAGTAATTAAATTACGAAAAGGCTTGGACATTAAACTTAAGGGAACAGCCGCTAAGGAGTTGGTTTCTGTAAAAGCATCGAAGCAGTACGCTCTCGTACCCGATGATTTCGTAGGCGTTACTCCTAAGGTGGTTGTAGCCGAAGGCCAGCATGTCAAGGCCGGGGAGGCTCTGTTTGTTGACAAGAAGCATCCTGAAGTGAAGTTCGTAAGTCCTGTATCAGGTGTTGTGGCTGCTGTGAACCGTGGTGCTCGCCGTAAGGTGATGAACATCGTCGTTACAGCCGATGCCAAGCAGGAGTCAGTGAACTTTGGTGTGAAGAGTGTTCATTCACTCAATGGAGAACAGGTAAAGCAGGCATTGCTCAGCAGTGGTATGTTCGCATTCCTTCGCCAGCGTCCTTATGATGTTGTGGCAAACCCTGAAAGCCGTCCTAAAGCTATCTTCGTTTCTGCTTTCGACAGCAAACCGCTGGCTCCCGATTTTGAGTATGTGATTAAAGACAGTGAGGTTGACTTCCAGGCTGGTCTTAGCGCATTGGCCAAGTTGGCTCCTACTTTTTTGGGTGTTAGTGCGGCACAGAAGTGCCCCAATATTGTTGATGCTAAGAATGTTGAGATTACCGTATTCAAGGGTAAGCATCCTGCAGGTAACGTAGGTGTTCAGATTAACCACGTGAAGCCTATCAACAAGGGTGAGGTTGTATGGACCATCGGTGCCGAGGAAGTGATTTTCATTGGTCGTCTATTTAATAAAGGTGTCGTAGATTTCACTCGTACCATCGCCGTAGCCGGCTCACAGGTGGAGAATCCTGCCTACAGCAAGGTAATCCTCGGTGCACAGATTGGCGATATCGTAGGTGGCCGCATTAAGGGTGGTTGTGTCAACCGTATCATCAACGGTAACGTGCTCACAGGTCCTGTAGCTACTCCCGAGAGTTATCTGGGTGCATTTGCCAACATGGTGACCGTGATTCCCGACGGTAGCGACAAGCATGAGCTGCTCGGTTGGGCTATGCCCCGCTTCAAGGAGTTCAGCGTGAGCCGTGCCTACTTCAGCTTCCTCTGCCCCAATAGAGAGTATGTGCTCGACGCACGCCTCAAGGGTGAGGAGCGCCATATGATCAACTCCAACGAGTATGACAAGGTGTTCCCCATGGATATCTTCCCCGAATACCTCATCAAGGCAATCATTGCCGGCGACATCGAAAAGATGGAGGCTGCAGGTATCTACGAGGTGGCTCCCGAGGACTTTGCTTTGTGTGAATTTGTAGATTCGTCGAAACTTGAGTTGCAGCGCATCGTCCGCGAAGGACTGATGAAGCTCCGCTCTGAAATGGAATAAGCTATGGGATTAAGACAAATTGTAGATAAGATTAAGCCGAACTTCGAGAAAGGCGGTAAGTTCCAGGCTTTCCGTTCTGTGTTCGGCGGGTTCGAGACATTCCTCTTCGTGCCCAACCATACGGCTAAGAGTGGCTCAAATATCCATGACTGCTTCGACTCTAAGCGTATGATGATTATGGTGTGCATCGCTTTGGTGCCCGCCCTGCTCTTCGGTATGTACAATGTAGGCTACCAGCACTATCTGGCCGCTGGTCTCGACGGCTCTTTCTGGGAGCTGTTCGGCTACGGTTTCCTGGCTGTGTTGCCTAAGATTATCGTTTCTTACCTTGTAGGTCTCGGCATCGAGTTCACCGTGGCCCAGTGGAAGGGTGAGGAGATTCACGAGGGCTTCCTCGTATCGGGTCTCATCATCCCGATGGTAGTGCCCGTAGGTACTCCGCTGTGGGTTATCGCCGTGGCTACAGCCTTCGCTGTTATCTTCGCCAAGGAGGTATTCGGTGGTACAGGTATGAACATCTTCAACGTGGCCCTTATCACCCGCGCATTCATCTTTTTCGCTTATCCGAGCGTAATCTCCGGTGATGCCGTTTGGGTAGCCGACAGCGCCATCTTCGGTCTGGGTGCCGACATCGACGGTTACACACAGGCTACTGCACTTGGTGTGGCTGCCACTTCGGGTGCCGCTCCCGCATGGGATTTGAATATGGTATGGGGCTTCATCCCCGGCTCTATCGGTGAGACCAGCGTAGTGGCTATCGCCCTCGGTGCCCTCATCCTCTTGGGCTCAGGTATCGCTTCATGGAAGACCATGCTCAGCGTGTTCGTAGGTGGTGGTTTGATGGCTTGGGTGTTCAACCAGATTGGTAATCCTGAGAATGCTGTGGCTATGATGCCTTGGTATCAGCACCTCGCTCTCGGTGGTTTCTGCTTCGGTGCCGTGTTCATGGCTACCGACCCCGTTACCTCATGCCGTACCGAGTGTGGTAAGTACATCTACGGTTTCCTCATCGGTGTCGTAGCTATCCTTATCCGTGTGCTCAACCCCGGTTATCCCGAAGGTATGATGCTCGCCATCCTCTTGATGAACCTCTTTGCTCCGCTCATCGACTACTACGTATATCAGTCAAACATCTCTAAGCGTGCCAAGCGTGCCGCCAACAGCAAGTAATAACCTCATTAATCGAATACAGTTATGAATACGAATAAGAATTCCTACATATTTATATATGCTTCGGTTATGGTTATTATCGTAGCATTCCTCTTGGCCTTCGTATCTTCAGCTTTGAAGCCCATTCAGCAGAAGAACGTCGAGCTTGACAAGAAGAAGCAGGTGCTTGCTGCCCTCAACATCTTTGAGAAGGATGCCGAAGCTGCTTACAATACTTATGTGAAGGCCGACCAGCTCCTCAATGCTGATGGCACTGTAGCTGCTGAGAACGGTGGTTTTGCAGTAGAGAACGCTGCCGTTAGCGCTGACAACCTCCCCCTCTACGTATGTGAGGTCGAGGGTGAGACCAAGTATGTGCTTCCCCTCTACGGTGCAGGTCTGTGGGGCCCCATCTGGGGTTATGTAGCCCTCAACGCCGATAAGGAGACCATCTATGGTGTATACTTCTCACATGCTGGTGAGACTCCCGGTCTCGGTGCTGAGATTACCAACCGCGACAAGTTCCAAGTACCCTTCATCGGTAAGAAGGCCCTCAACACCGCTGGCGACGTAGTCATCAGTGTAGTGAAGAACGGTAAGGTACAGAACGCTGAGTGTGAGGTCGACGGTATCTCTGGTGGTACCATCACATCAAATGGTGTAAATGCCATGCTCAAGGATGGCATTGGTCTCTACAAGGCATTCCTCACCAAGAAGTGCGACAAGGGCGCTTGTGCCGCTAAGGCTGAGTGCGCTGAGCAGTGTCAAACAGAAGTTGTTAACCAATAATAATAGGAGGAAACAGTTATGTCATTATTTTCAAAGCAGAATATGGAGGCGCTGAAGACTCCTCTGGGCATGAACAACCCCGTCACCGTACAGGTGCTCGGTATCTGTTCTGCATTGGCTGTAACAGCTCAGCTCAAGCCCGCCATCGTGATGGGTCTTTCAGTGACTATTATCGTGGCTATGGCTAACGTGATTATCTCACTTTTGCGCAACACTATCCCCAACCGTATCCGTATCATCGTACAGTTGGTAGTGGTAGCTGCTCTCGTAACCATCGTAAGTGAAATCCTCAAGGCTTTCGCCTACGACGTGAGTGTAGAACTCTCTGTGTACATCGGTCTTATTATCACCAACTGTATCCTCATGGGTCGTCTCGAGGCATTTGCTATGGGTAACAGCCCCTGGCCTTCATTCCTCGATGGTATCGGTAACGGTCTCGGCTATGCCAAGATCCTCGTTATCGTAGCCTTCATCCGTGAGCTCTTCGGTAGCGGTTGCCTCTTCGGCTACCAGGTGATCCCCGCATGGTGCTACGAGCATGGATATATCAACAACGGCCTCATGCTGATGCCCCCCGCAGCCCTCATCATCGTAGGTTGCATCATCTGGTACCAGCGTGCACGCCATACAGAGTTGCAGGAAGAACAGAATTAATTGACAATTGACAATTGATAATTGACAATTATTAAAGAAGAAATTTATGGAACATTTTATTAGTCTTTTGGTCCGCTCAATATTCGTGGACAATATGATTTTCGCATTCTTCTTGGGTATGTGTTCTTACCTTGCCGTATCAAAGAATGTGAAGACCGCTCTCGGCCTCGGTGTGGCAGTGACCTTCGTGTTGCTCATCACCTTACCCGTGAACTATCTGTTGCAAACTAAGGTGCTCGGCCCCAACTGTATCGTTGAGGGTGTCGACCTCAGTTT
Organism: uncultured Bacteroidales bacterium; assembly: GCA_947367415.1. Taxonomy (GTDB): domain Bacteria; phylum Bacteroidota; class Bacteroidia; order Bacteroidales; family Bacteroidaceae; genus UBA1189. The sequence goes on along the minus strand of CANBEE010000113.1, from coordinate 3,983 downwards.
CTTGGCCTTTATCCTCTTCATCGCCGTCATTGCCGGTATCGTGCAGTTGGTCGAGATGGTGGTAGAGCGTTTCAGCCCCTCGCTGTACGCTTCGCTCGGTATCTTCTTGCCCCTTATCGCCGTTAACTGCGCCATCATGGGTGCTTCGCTCTTCATGCAGCAGCGCATCACCATGGACGCTGGCAACACACAGGCTATCCTCAACGTATGGGATTCAGTAGCCTATGCTATCGGTTCAGGTATCGGTTGGTTGCTCGCCATCGTAGGTCTTGCAGCTATTCGTGAGAAGATGCAGTACTCTGACGTGCCCAAGCCCCTCCGTGGTCTCGGTATCACCTTCATCACTGTAGGTTTGATGGCTATGGCATTCATGTGTTTCTCTGGTCTTAACATCTAATAATAGGAGGAATAAATAATATGGATATGAAATTGATTTTAGCAAGTATCGCAGTATTCCTCGTGATTATACTTGCCTTGGTAGCCATCCTTTTGGTAGCCAAGAATTACCTCGTAGCCTCAGGTGCAGTGAAGCTCACCATCAACGGTGAGAACGAGCTCGAGGTAGAGAGCGGTTCAACCCTGCTCAACACACTCTCATCAAACGGTATCTTCCTCTCTTCTGCCTGCGGTGGTAAGGGCTCATGCGGCCAGTGCAAATGCCAGGTATTGGAAGGTGGTGGTGAGATCCTCCCCTCTGAGAAGGGTCACTTCAGCCGCAAGCAACAGCAAGACCATTGGCGTCTGGGCTGTCAGGTAAAGGTGAAGGGTGACATGGCTATCAAGGTCGACGAGTCAGTAATGGGCGTCAAGGAATGGGAGTGCGAGGTGATCTCAAACAAGAACGTGGCAACCTTCATCAAGGAGTACAAGGTGGCATTGCCTCCTGGCGAGCACATGGACTTCGAGCCCGGTTCTTATGCACAGATCAAGATCCCCGCATTCAGCATCGACTACGACAAGGACTTCGACAAGTCACTCATCGGCGACACCTATCTCCCCGCTTGGAAGAACTTCGGTCTCTTCAACCTCAAGTGTACCAACGACACTCCTACCGTACGTGCGTACTCTATGGCCAACTATCCTGACGAGGGCGATATCATCACCTTGAACGTACGTATCGCTACACCTCCTTTCAAACCCAAAGAGCAGGGAGGTGGCTTCATGGATGTGATGCCTGGTATCGCTTCATCATACATCTTCAGCCTCAAGCCCGGCGACAAGGTGATGATGAGTGGTCCTTACGGAGAGTTCCGTCCCAACTACGAGTCTGGCCGTGAGATGATTTGGGTAGGTGGTGGTGCCGGTATGGCTCCCCTCCGTGCACAGATCATGCACATGCTCAAGACCCGCCAGTGCCGCGACCGTCAGATGCACTACTTCTACGGTGCCCGTGCGTTGGAGGAGATCCCATTCCTCGACGACTTCCTCGCATTGGAGAAGGAGTTCGACAACTTCCACTTCCACCTTGCGTTGGACCGTCCCGATCCCAAGGCAGATGCAGCAGGTATCAAGTACACCGCTGGCTTCGTAGCTCCTGTGATGGGCGACACCTATCTCAAGCAGCACGAGAATCCCGAAGATTGCGAGTACTACCTCTGTGGTCCTCCCATGATGGCCAAGACCGTGCTCGACCTCCTCGACAGCCTCGGCGTAGAGAAGGATATGATACACTTCGACGACTTCGGTGGATAATAGACAGAGATATTTATCTCACAAATCCTTTTGCGGGTATGTCTAATTAGACATACCCGCTTTTATTCGGTCCTTTTTATAATATGACACTATACCAGAAGACCGTTTCAATAAAACTCATTTTTAAGTTTTATATACGAATCAAGCCCGAGCATCGCTCGGGCTTGTATTGTCATCTTCTCTTTATAAAGGATAAGGATGTCTGTTCTTATCGCTCCTCGTCGGGATGGCAAGCGTAGTAGGCACGGAGGGCGGTGGAGCTTACCTTGATGAAGCCCTTGGCCTCTTCGGCGGTCCAGCCCTTCTGAGTCTCGCCATATTCGCCAAACTTGTTCTTCACAAGGTCGTCCTTGGAGTCTACACCTACGGTTTGGAAGCCGAGCGGGCGGAGCTCAAGGGTTACCACGCCATTCACGTTGCGCTGTGAGCTGGTGAGCATGGCCTCGATGTCGGGCATCACGGGCTCCAGATACTGGCTCTCGTGGAGGAACATACCGTACCAGTTGGATACCTGGTCTTTCCAGTACTGCTGCCACTTGGATAGGGTGTACTTCTCGAGATAGCGGTGTGCGGCGATGATGAGCATGGGGGCTGCAGCCTCGAAGCCTACGCGGCCCTTGATGCCGATGATGGTGTCGCCCACGTGGCAGTCGCGGCCGATGCCGTAGGCTGCGCCAATCTCCTCAACGGCCTGTATGGCCTTGATCTTGTCGGTGTACTCCACACTATTGACAGAGCAGAGCTCGCCTTTACAGAATCCGAGCTTCAGGAGTTCGGGACCCTCTTTGGTGGGGTGCTTCAGGTAGGCCGACTCGGGCAAGCCTAGGTTGGAGTCGAGGAGCTCGCCACCGCAGATGCTGGTGCCCCAGATACCCACGTTGTAGGAGTACTTGAGCTTGGCAAAGTCGGCATTGAAGCCGTTGGCGTTGAGGTAATCTACCTCCTCCTTGCGGGTGAGGGTCTTGTCGCGGGTTAGAGTGATGATCTCTACGCCCGGTGCCATCACGAGGAAGGTCATGTCGAAGCGTATCTGGTCGTTGCCCGCACCGGTAGAGCCATGTGCAATGGCGTCGGCTCCAATCTCCTTGGCATAGCGTGCAATGGCCAATGCCTGGAAGATACGCTCAGAGCTCACTGAGATGGGGTAGCAGTTGTTGCGCAACACGTTGCCATATACCATGTACTTGAGGCTCTTCTCGTAGTACTCTTGGGTAACGTCGAGGGTCACGTACTTGGTGGCGCCCAACTTGTAGGCATTCTCCTCATTGGTGCGGAGCTGCTCTTCGCTGAATCCGCCTGTGTTGGCACATACGGCATGTACCTCATATCCCTCCTCCTTGGCAAGATACATCACCGTGTAGGAGGTGTCTAAGCCGCCACTGAAGGCAACTACTACTTTTTTCTTCTGTTCCATATTGTTGTTCTCTTTTTTATTATTAGGGGGATTAAGGGCTGTTAAGGGCAATTAAAGTCTAAACACTAAACTATAAACCCTAAACTATGCAATTACTTCTTATTCTTCAAATGCAGCATCTTGCGCAGGCGGTTTTGCCACTTCGACATCGTGGGTACCTCAATGTCGGGGTCGACGGGTGTGGCCTTGGGGTCGAAGAGCATGCCGGTGCAGAGGCAGCGGGTGCGGTTGTTGCGCTGCAGGATGTCGTAGTTTTTGCACCCCTCGCAACCTTTCCAAAACTCCTCGTCCTGTGTCAGCTCGGTCAGTGTCACAGGTACGTAGCCCAATGCGGTGTTGAGCTTCATCACGGGAAGCGAAGTGGTGATACTGAAGAGCTTGGCATAGGGAAAGCGCTCGCGAGCCAGCTCGAACGTTTTCTTCTTGATGCGTCCTGCCAAGCCCATCTGGCGGTATTCGGGGTCGACGATGAGGCCCGAGGTGGCCACAAAGTCGCCGTGGCTCCAGCTCTCGATATAGCTGAATCCTACGAGACGGTCGCCGTCGAGTGCCACTACGGCCTTGCCACCATTGATCTTCTCGGCCACATATTCGGGCGATCGCTTGGCAATACCTGTGCCACGCTGCAGGGCCGATTCGTATATCAGTTGGCAGATATGCTCGGCATATACGACATGCTCGGCGTTGGCATATCTTACGATAATATTGTTTGCATCCATATTGGCTGGAATCTTCTTTTGTAGAACAATCTTTTACCTAAAAACTTATACCTTTTTTATAATACGGCTGCAAAATTACACAAAAAAGAAACACGCACAATGTTTTTTGCTGATTATTATTCGTTGTTTATACAAATTTTATCCTGTAGTATTGTATG
>CANBEE010000112.1 GCA_947367415.1 uncultured Bacteroidales bacterium | reverse complement strand
CATTTATGCCATATAATGTATGACAAGAAGACCTTTTCGGAACAAAACAAGAGCAAACTATCCCATTATTGGTAAATAATCGTTATTTTTGCCGTATAAAAAGTATACTAACTATATTCCATAACGAATGAAAAACAAGAATTACACCAAAGCTATCATCATGCTAATGCTCATTGTGATGGGCATACAAGCTAAAGCTGACACAAAAATCCAGTTAGAGAATCTGAAACGCGGAGTGACGGTACTGCCAGCACAAAGCAAAGGCATGTTCATAAGCTGGCGTTTCTTAGCTACGGATAGCGTAACCACAAGCTTCGACGTGCTTCGCGATGGCGAGGTCATCAAATCAGGCATCACGACAGCCACAAACTTCACAGACGGGACGGGCAATGCCAACCACCGATACCAGATTGTAACTAAAATTGGGGACGAGATTGTCGACACCACTGCTGCCGTGGCTCCATGGAGCAATCCTTATTATAAATTACATCTTGACCTTCCCACTGCCAATGGATATACCTATTCGCCCAACGACTGTTCGGTAGGCGATGTGGATGGCGATGGCGAGTATGAACTATTCGTGAAGTGGGACCCCTCAAATTCGAAAGACAACTCACAAGACGGTGTCACTGGCAACGTATACATTGATTGCTACAAGATAGATTGGACATTGGGTGGTGCCGAAAGTACACCTACAAAGCTTTGGCGAATTGACCTCGGCGTAAACATACGTGCCGGCGCCCACTACACTCAGTTCATGGTGTATGACTTTGACGGTGACGGACATGCCGAGATGATGTGCAAGACAGCTCCTGGAAGCAAAGACGGTACAGGAGAATACGTAAGCGCGGCTGGCACCGACAGTAAAATACAGAGTTGCAACAACAGCAAAACCTGGCGCAATGGCGGTGGTAAGATTGACGGCGGATATGAGTTCCTTACCGTTTTTGAAGGGACAACAGGAAAAGCCATCCACACCGTATTCTATAAGCCCAATCGCAATGCTACTACAGTAGGCACCGAATCGACAGGCACCTATAACTGGGACGATCGTAGTGGAAAGACTGACAAAGCGAGTTACGGAAATCGCGGAGAACGTCACCTTGCCGCTGTAGCACATCTCGACGGTGTTGACAAGAATGCACATGCAGTCTTTGTACGTGGCTACTATACCTATGCCTATCTTTGGGCTGTAAGCTTTGATGGCAAGCAAATTGCCGACAAATGGTACCACTCATCGCACAGCAAAACGCAATACAAAGTCACCGACTCGGAAGGCAACACACAGAGCTATACTGCACCTGCTACTACAAGCGGAAGTGGTAGCCGCACGATGTATGGCAATGGCAACCACAACCTCTCGGTAGGCGATGTAGACGGAGACGGTGCTGACGAAATCATTTGGGGAGCTGCTGCGCTTGACAACGATGGCACTCTGCTCTATGCCACAGGCTACGGCCATGGAGACGCCATGCACCTGGCCGACCATAATCCAGACCGCCCTGGACTTGAGCTCTTCATGGTTCACGAAGGATCTCCCTACGGCTGGGACCTCCATGATGCTGCTACTGGTGAAATACTCTTTAAAGCCACAGGTTCAAAAGACAACGGACGCGGTATGGCAGCCCAGCTTTCAGATACCGACCGCGGTTCATACTTCAGTTCATCGAACGATGGCCAGCAGCGCAGCGCTATCACAGGTGCCGTTGCTAGCAGCGGCAAGACCTCAATGAACTTCCGCATCTACTGGGACGGCGACCTTCAGGAAGAGCTCTTCGATGGCGGCAAAATTGACAAATGGAACGGCAATGGCACTAGTCGCCTCTACATTAATGGTAAGAACCCCTACGACTACAATGCATCGAAAACTTGCAACAGCAGCAAGTCGACTCCCAACCTTCAGGCCGACTTCATCGGAGACTGGCGCGAGGAGATTATCCTGTGGAGCGGCAACGACAACTCAACTCTGAATGTTTTTACTACAAACACGAGCAGCAATTTCAGAGTTCCCACCCTCATGCACGACCACACCTACCGTATGGGTATAGCTTGGCAGAATGTTGCATATAACCAACCACCACATATAGGTTACTACCTTCCTGACTCCCTCGGAGCAAAGTTTGTCTTAGATGACACATCGGGCGAATTTGAGCAAACAATAGAACTAGGCGATTCCATCACACCCATCATCCTGCATTACAAGAGAGCCACAGGTGTCATAATTTCTGGAGGTTACGCAAGCTATGGCATTGCAGTCGACAAGGACAAGGATACACAGACTGTTACCATACATGGCACTCCCACAAAAGCAGGCACCGTCAGATATACCATAAAGACTACGGGTAACGACATGCAAGCTACAGTAAGCGGGAAAATATACGTTAACGATCCTGCCGACATCGAATACACACAGAGTTCACCTCAAGAGTCCATCATCTACGACCTCTTCGGACGCCGCGTGAAAAATCCTGCCAACGGCATCTACATCATCAACAACAAAAAGGTTAGAATAGAATAAACAACGTGCTCTATGAAGAAATCCGTCCTCCGGTTTGCAATCATTTCTATCGCCGTTATAGCCCTCAGTGCCTGCGAATCCTCTAATGAGCAATCCCTAAAGCTGTGGTATGACACACCTGCCCATCAGTGGGTTGAAGCATTGCCCATCGGCAACGGACGCCTCGGAGCCATGATATACGGCAACCCCACACACGAGGAATTTCAGCTCAATGAAGAGACCGTGTGGGGTGGTTCACCTCACAACAACGTAAACTCACTCGCCAAAGATCACCTCGACGAGATACGCAGCCTAATCTTTGAGGGCGAGAACGTAGAAGCGCAAGAGCTCTGCGGCAAGTACATCAGTGCACAGAGGGCCAACGGCATGCCATACCAAACGGTAGGTTCATTAAAACTGCATTTTGATGGAATCGACAGCGTGAGCAACTATTACCGCGAGCTCGACATTAGCAAAGCTGTAACCACGACTACGTTTACGGCCAATGGTATAGAATACCGCCGAGAAAGCTTTGCCTCGCTCAGCGACGATGTCATCATCGTGCACCTCACCGCATCGAAGAAGGGCGCCATCTCATTCAAAGCACGCTATGAAAGCCCTATGCCGCACGAGAGGCCCACTGCGGATGCAGAGAAGCAAACACTAATATTGCGTGGACGTGGCACCGACCACGAAGGAGTCGAAGGCAAGATAAGGTACACAAGCATTGCCCATTTCAAGCACAAAGGAGGCAGCCTGAGTAGCCAAGCAGACGCATTAAGCATTTCCAATGCCGATGAAGTCACCATACACCTATCCATAGGCACCAACTTCATCAATTACAAAGACGTCAGCGGCAATGCAGACCAACGCGCCGAGGCTCCACTTGCTAATATCGAGCCTAATTACCGCAAAGCCAAGGCTGACCACACAGCTCTTTACAGCTATTACTTCGACCGTGTAGGTCTCGACCTCGGCACTACGTCTTCTGCTCTGCTCCCCACAGACAAGCGTGTAGAGCAATTTAAGGAGGGTTACGACCCACAGCTCGTCGAGCTGTACTTCCAGTTTGGACGCTACCTACTCATCTGTAGTTCACAGCCTGGCGGCCAGGCTGCCAATCTGCAGGGTATATGGAATCACCAGACCAAGGCTCCATGGGACGGAAAATACACCTCCAACATTAATTTGGAAATGAACTACTGGCCTGCCGAGGTTACCAACCTTTCAGAGCTACACGAACCCATGCTACGCCTCATAAGCGAGGTGGCCGACAAAGGTCGCGAGACTGCAGCCATGTATGGATGTCGCGGTTGGACATTGCACCACAACACCGACGTTTGGCGCAGCACAGGAGCTGTCGATGGCCCCAGTTACGGAATATGGCCAACCTGCAACGCATGGTTCTGCCAGCATCTTTATGAGCACTATCTCTTTACTGGCGACGAAGCATTCTTGCGCGAAGCATATCCCATAATGAAGAGCGCATGTGAGTTCTACATCGACTTTCTCGTCCCTGAGCCCAAGAATGGCTGGCTGGTAGTTTCACCCAGTTTCTCACCAGAAAACCGTCCCCACATAGAAGGCAAGCGCTCGTTCAGCGTAGTTGCCGGCGCCACTATGGACAATCAGATGGTGCGCGACCTCATGCGCAACACCACTGCAGCCGCCAGCCTTCTGGGAGAAGACAAAGCCTTTATCGACACACTGCGCACGATTGAGGTCCGCCTTGCGCCTATGCAGATTGGCCGATGGGGGCAACTACAGGAGTGGATGGAAGATTGGGATAATCCGCGCGACCAGCATCGCCACGTATCGCACCTTTGGGGTCTATATCCCGGCAACCAGATTACCGAAGACACACCCGAACTCTTCGAAGCTGCCAAGCAGAGCCTCATCGCACGTGGTGACCCCTCTACAGGTTGGTCTATGGGTTGGAAAGTTTGCCTATGGGCACGCCTGCTCGACGGCAACCATGCCATGAAGCTCATTCGCGAGCAGCTCAAACCAGCAATGGGCCATTCGGGAGAGAGTGGCGGTACCTACCCCAACCTTTTCGATGCACATCCGCCCTTTCAAATTGATGGGAACTTCGGCTGCACTGCTGGCATTGCCGAGATGCTAGTACAGAGCCATGCTGGATACATACATCTACTTCCCGCACTGCCCGACGAATGGAAGCAAGGTTCCGTCAAAGGGCTCTGCTGCCGTAGAGGTTTCGAACTTACTGAACTCACATGGGAGAGTGGCAAGGTTGTGCGTGCCACAATAAAATCTCGTTTCGGAGGCACACTCCGCATTAAAATAAATGAAGAGATGAAAGAGATTGCCACCCGAAAGGGAGAAACAATACGAATAATCTGATAATATTAAAATACAAATAAAAATCTATGAAGAAACTCGCATTGGCTATCACAGCCATTCTCTGTACACTAAATCTGTACGCCAACAAGCCCGACTACGGCTACCTATTCTCTTACGTCAACGGACGAGGCATCGCCTTCGCCTATAGTTCAGACAGTCTCCATTGGACCTCCATCGGCAATGGACGCACCTTTGTGGACAGCGACTTTGGTACCTGGGGTGCACAGAAGAAGATGTTCACCCCACACCTCATGCGCGACAGCCAGGGCATGTGGCGCTGCGTATGGTCGCCCAAGGCCGACAATCCACAATTTGCCTACTGCGAAAGCCCCGACCTCATCAACTGGAAGCCGCAGGACTATCCCTACGTAGAGGGAGGCAGCTGTGTGCGCCCTATACTCGTACAAGCCGAGAAAAATGAGGGTTGGGCAGTAATATACACAACACTTGACAGTACCATCTATGCCTATGGTTCCTCTGATTGCCGCACGTGGAAAAAGATGAACGTGAATGTCGGGAACCGCCCGACCAATGCCGGCCCATGCCAAAGCCCTAACTATAGCTCCATCGTCCTGGGCGACCGCCCCGTGGAGGGTCAAGTACACCGCGTAGAGTGGGAGCAGATAGACAAACTCATCAAGCGCGACGACTATCTGCGCAACCGCCAGGTAAAGCTCGATGAGCACATGGGGCAAGACCCTGTGCGCTTTGCCGACCTCAAGCCCGTAAACGCCCGCCTCACCATCGATGGCAAAGAGCGCAAGACCATCAGCAACGAGCTCATCGGTATCTTCTTCGAGGACATCAGCTACGGAGCCGATGGCGGACTCTATGGCGAGCTCATCCAAAACCGCGACTTCGAGCACTCTGCTGCCGACCGTGGTGGATGGCATGGCCTCACCGCATGGGAGCTCAAGGGCGAGGGCAGCACCATCGCCATCAGTACCGAGCGCCCCATCCACGCCAACAACTGCCATTATGCCACACTATCAACTAATACTGTAGGCTCCACATTGGAAAATGGTGGCTACGATGGCATCGCCCTCAAGGCTGGCGACCTCTACGACCTCAGCTTGATGGCCCGTAAGGCATCCGGCAAGAGTAGCAAGTTCCTCATCAGCCTCGTGAGCGAAGAGGGTGAGACCCTTGCCTCGAAAAGCATCACCGTAGGCAGTGCCGAGTGGAAGGCCCTCAAGGCCACCTTCAAGGCCACGAAGGATGCGCCCAAGGCACGCCTTGTTATCGCTCCGCAGACGTCAGGTGCGGTAGATATCGACATGGTATCGCTCTTCCCGCGCAACACCTTCAAGAACCGCAAGAACGGTCTCCGTGCCGACCTCGCTCAGGTGATTGCCGACATGAAGCCTAAGTTTGTGCGCTTTCCCGGCGGCTGCGCTGCCCACGGCGACGGCCTCGACAACATGTACCTCTGGAAACGCTCCATCGGCAAGCTCGAGGAGCGCCAGCACATGCCCAATATATGGAACTATCACCAGACACTCGGCCTCGGCTACTACGAGTACTTCCTCTTCTGCGAGGACATAGGTGCCGAACCTCTGCCAGTAATCCCCGCCGCTGTGCCTTGCCAAAACTCCTCACACGGTGGCCACGGCCAGCAGGGCGGTGTGCCGATGGAGGAGATGGATGCCTTCATCCAAGACATTCTCGACCTCATCGAGTGGGCCAACGGCGATGCCAAGACCACCAAGTGGGGCCGCGTGCGTGCTGAGGCGGGACATCCCAAGCCCTTCAACCTCAAGTATATCGGCATCGGCAATGAAGACCTCATATCAAACACCTTCACCGAGCGCTTCACCATGATCTACGACGCTGTGCGCGCCAAGCACCCCGAAATCATCATCTGCGGCACCGTAGGCCCCTTCTACGAAGGCTCCGATTACGAGTGGGGATGGAAGCTGGCCAAGGAGAAGGAGATACCCATGGTCGACGAGCACTACTACGTGAGTCCCGGATGGTATATCCACAACCAAGATTACTATGACCACTACGACCGCAATGCCAGTGAGGTATACCTCGGCGAGTATGCCTGCCACGTGGCAAGCCGTCACAACAATATAGAGACAGCACTGTGCGAGGCTCTGCACCTCACCAATGTAGAGCGCAATGCCGATATCGTGCGTATGACCTCGTACGCTCCGCTGCTGGCACGCCACGGCCACACCAACTGGAACCCCGACATGATCTACTTCAACTCATCGCGCATCGACCTCACCCCCGGCTACTACACCCAGAAGATATTCGGCAACAACAGCGGCGACCAGTACATCACGGGTAAGCTCAGGGTAGAGAGCCGCCGCGACGATGTGCGCAAGCGCATCTCCACCTCCACCGTCTACGACTCGGCCACCGGCGACCTCATCATCAAGCTCGTCAACCTGCTGCCTGTAGCCGTGAACACCGCCGTGGAGGTGACCGACTGCGAGGCCCTCTCCACCACAGCCACCTGCACCGTGCTCACAGGCAAGCCTACCGACCGCAATGCCGTACCCACAGAGAGCACCATTGAAGTAGCGCCGCAATTCAACTACGATATGCCTCCCTACTCCTTCACGACGATACGCATCGCCAAGGAACAGGCCAAAAAGAAGTAGCACTCCATATCGAGCTTGAGAGAACTGCTTCACACAAGTCATATTATTCCCAAGCACGTTTATAAATAAAGTACGGCATTCAGTTCTTAGCTGAATGCCGTACTTTATTTATCTGACGATATGATCGTATCAACCCCAAGCCAAAGCGCTGGCACCCAGCACAGCAGCATCAGAGTCCTTAAGTTCAGAAACGAGGAGCTTGGTCTTTCCTTTCCAAATATTGAGTACGTTAGCCTCCATAGCCTCCAGTGTAGGTTTCATGATGAGGTCACCAGATTTGGTAAGTCCGCCGAACAGGATAATGGCCTCAGGAGCGCTGAAAGCAATAAAATCAGCCAAAGCCTCGCCAAGAATGGTACCTGTAAAGGTAAACACTTCCTGAGCCACCTTATCGCCACGGATTGCAGCATCATACACATCCTTTGAGGTGATTTCTCCCTCAATGTCACGCAAGAGGCTAGGTTCAGAAGTACAGTCGATCTTCTCTTTAGCTGTGCGAGCTACACCCGTTGCTGAGCAATATGTCTCAAGGCAACCACAGCGTCCGCAACCGCACTGACGTCCGTTGTGTCGGCGTGAAATCACATGACCCAACTCACCGGCAAATCCATCGTGGCCATACACTAACTGTCCGTTGATAACGATACCGCTGCCTACACCTGTACCCAGGGTAATCTCGATAAAGTTCTTCATACCACGTGCAGCACCATAAGTCATTTCCCCGATAGCTGCAGCATTAGCATCATTCGTAACAGTTACAGGCACACCAATGCGCTGTTCGAAAAGTTCAGAAAGCTTGATTACACCCTTCCAAGGAAGATTGGGTGCAAACTCAATGTTTCCGGTATAGAAGTTTCCATTGGGT
>CANBEE010000111.1 GCA_947367415.1 uncultured Bacteroidales bacterium | reverse complement strand
TCCCAGTTGGACTGGATGTCGCCACTCCAGCTGAAGGTGCCGTAGTGCTGTATGCCGAACGAGCTGCTGCGGGTCATCATGAAGGCACGCTTGTCGTTGCCCTTCTGCTGACGTAGCTTCTCGTAGATGCCCTTGTTGGTCATCAGGGGGAAGGCGTTCTTCACGCTGCGCCAGCTGCCATCGGCTGTGAGGTGGTCATCATCGCCGGGCTTCTCGAAGTGGTCGGGCTCGGTAGAGTCGGTCCACCAGGCATCGATGTTCATGCCATAGAGATGCTTTAGGTATTTCCAGTAAATCTCGCGTGCAGCGGGGTTAAAGGGGTCGTAGGGGCGTACACCGCGGTTGGTGGGCCATGTCTCGAAGGGGTACAGGGCACCGATGGCATCGAGCTCCTTGAACTGAGGTGTCCACGGACCGAAGTTGGCCCAGATGGAAATCATCAGGTGGGCGTTGCGGCTATGCACGTAGTCAATCATCTCCTGAGGCGACTTGATGCGCGGCTCCAGTCCCTTCTTTACATATTCGGCAGCCAGGGGGCGCAGGTCGTCGGGGAGGTACTTGCTCCAAGCGGGGTCGCCCACCTTATTGATATAGTAGGGGTTCATGAAGTCCATGGCGTTCCAGTTGGAGTCGCATCCCCAATATTGCCAGTCCTGCACGATGCCGTCGAGCGGAATCTGCAGCTCACGGTACTTGTCGAGCACCTCGCACAGTTCGTCGCTGGTCTTGTAGCGCTCGCGGCACTGCCAGTGGCCCATGGTCCAGAGGGGGAACATGGTGGCCTGTCCCGTGAGCTGGCGGATCGAGGCGATGACACCATCTTGCGTACCGTCGCGGTAGAGGAAGTAGTAGTCGACCCCTTGTGCCACCTCAGAGGTGAAGGTGGTGGCTTCGGGCGTATCCTCAAAGTGGCTGCGCCCGGCATTGTCCCAGTAGAGGCCATAGCCCTTCACGGAGGTGAAGTAGGGGATGGTGATGTTGGCATTGTGGTTCCATATCTCCACTTTCTCGTCGCGCTGGTTGAGTTTGGTGCTGCGGCGCTGGCCAAGGCCGTAGATGGCCTCGTCGGTGCCGAGCTGGAAGTCCTGGCGTATGCGGTACTGCCCCTTGTCGACGCCCGTGGCGATGGGTGCCACCTCGGCAGCGCCCTTCTCGGCAAGCAGGGCCTTGCCATCGGCGTCGGCAAAGCGCACCTCGCCTGTGGCTGCATCGACGCTCACCGTGAGGCATGCGGTGCGCAGGGTGTTGCCCTCAACGCTCCACAGACCCTTGCCCTTCTCGGGCTCCATGATGACGGAGTAGCTCTTCTTGGCAGGCAGCGCCTCAAGGCCGTCGGCATACTTGGTCACGCGGATGATGTTGGGCGCATATACCGATACCTCTGTCGTGGGGTTGTCACCTGCAGGGTCTACGCGGAGTCCCTGCTTTGTCTCGCTCACCTGCTGTGCTGTGCTCATGAGAGCGGGTATCAGCAGTAGGGCTGCAATGGCTGTGTGTCTTTTCATATAAAGGACTTTTTAATTGTTTTTGCAAATATATATAAAAAATGAATATCAGTATGATAGTATATGTTTATTTTTCCATTTTCTCTAACGTTTGCAGTAAATGGCAAAGATACTTTCACTCGCTGTAATAAATATTCAAGCAAGCTTGATATTTCTCGCTCGTTTATTCGTATCTTTGCAGTAATAAAAGATTTAGTATGCAGCATCATTCCTTACGACGAAATCCTTGGGCATGGGTGCCCTCGCTCTATTTTGCTGAGGGATTGCCCTATGTCATTGTCATCACGCTCTCGGTGGTAATGTACAAGCAGCTTGGCTTGGGCAATGCCGAGGTGGCTTATTATACCGGGTGGTTCTATCTGCCGTGGCTCATCAAGCCGCTGTGGAGCCCGTTTGTGGACCTGCTCAAGACGAAGCGCTGGTGGATAGTAGCCATGCAGCTTCTGATGGGCGTAGGCATGGCAGGCATCGCCTTCACGCTGCCCATAGAGGGGTGGCTGAACTGGACACTGGCCATCTTCTGGCTGCTGGCTTTCAGTTCGGCTACACACGATGTGGCTGCCGACGGCTTCTATATGATGGCACTCGACGAGGGCAACCAATCCTTCTTCGTGGGCATACGCAGCACCTTCTATCGCTTGGCGACTCTAGCCGGGCAGGGCGGTATGTTGATTGTGGTCGACTGGCTCATCCGTCGCTACGGCAATGAGCGTGAAGCCTGGATAATGGCGTTCGGCGTTGTTGCCCTACTGTTTGTGCTGGTCGGGATATACCACCTGCTGATGCTACCCCGCCCACATACCGACAAGCCGCGCGACTTTGCTGCACGTGACCTCCTGAAGGAGTTTGCCCACACCTTCATCACCTTTTTCCAGAAGGAGGGTGCTGTGCCGGCACTGCTTTTCATGTTGCTCTTCCGTTTCCCCGAGGCACAGTTGGGAAAGATGAGCATACCCTTCCTTATGGACCCCGTGGCAGAGGGAGGCCTAGGGCTGACGCTGGAACAAATCGGTGTGATACAGGGCACATTAGGCCCCATCGGTCTCACACTCGGAGGCATACTTGGCGGCATCTGTATCTCACGGGGCGGACTCAAGCGCTGGCTGTGGCCTATGGTATGGGCCATATCCTTGCCCGACATCGTATACGTCTACCTCAGCTATGCGCAGACAGCCAGTCTGCCCGTTATCTCGGTATGCCTCTTCATTGAGCAGTTTGGCTATGGCTTCGGCTTCACTGCCTATATGCTCTTCCTTATATATTATGCGCGCGGCGCTCACGAGACAGCCCACTATGCCATTGCCACGGCCTTCATGGCAGCTGGCATGATGCTGCCCGGCATGATGGCCGGTGCCCTGCAGGAGTGGATGGGCTACCGGGGCTTCTTCATTTGGGTGATGGCGTGCTGTGCCGTGACCTTTGCGGTCTCGGCTTTCTTGAAGATTGAGGACGGATTTGGGAAGAAATAAAAAATGATGAATGCGATGATTTTTGCCGCAGGGCTCGGCACCCGACTTAGACCCTACACAGATGATCGCCCCAAAGCGATGGTCGAGGTCGACGGTCTCCCTATGATTGCCCACCAGCT
The DNA here is from genome assembly GCA_947367415.1 of uncultured Bacteroidales bacterium. GTDB lineage: Bacteria > Bacteroidota > Bacteroidia > Bacteroidales > Bacteroidaceae > UBA1189. The sequence continues at coordinate 5,345 of CANBEE010000111.1, read as the reverse complement.
GCTACGGCTGCGCGAGGCAGGTTTCCGCCGTGTAGTCATCAACGTGCACCACTATGCCAGCCAGATAATCGATTATGTAACCGCCAATGATGGTTTCGGCCTCGATGTGGCCTTCTCCGATGAGTCGGGCCAATTGCTCGATACGGGCGGTGGCATACGCAAGGCCCTGCCCCTCTTCGATGCCGACAGCCCCGTGCTGATACACAATGTGGACATCTTCTCCAATGCCGACCTTGCTGCACTCTATCGCAGCCATCAGGAGAGCAAGGCCGACGCCACGCTCCTGGTAAGCCAGCGCAATACATCGCGCTATCTGGTGTTCGATGACGCCTGGCGCCTCGTGGCTTGGAAGAATATCCAGACAGGTGAGGTACGCACCGCCTACGAAGAGCTGGAGCAGGCGTTGACGCCACTCGGTGCCGACACCGAGCAGCATCGTCTGCGGGCCTTTGCAGGCATCCACGTCATCGCCCCCTCGCTCTTTCCTGCTCTGCAAAGTGCCGAGGAGGTCTTCTCCATCACCAACTTCTATTGGCAGCATGCAGCCGACTACAGCATCCGCGGCGAAGAGGCACCCACAGACTTCCGTTGGGTCGATGCCGGCAAGCCCGAAGCATTGCCTCGAGCTGCCGAAATAGCGAAACTCATAACTCATAACTCATAACTCATAACTCAATACTCAACATCATGAACAAGGTCTCGGACAACCCTTTAAAAAACCGAACTATCAGCGCCACGCCGCTGATGGTTGTCACAGCGCTCTTCGTGACGCTCTACCTCGTATCCAACATCATGGCCGTCAAGGTCATCAGTCTCTTCGGCCTCTTCTACTTCGATGCCGGCACCATCACCTTCCCCTTCGCCTACATGCTGGGCGACGTGCTCACCGAGCTGTGGGGCTTCCGCACGGCCAAGCGTGTGATATGGCTGACGTTCGTGTGCAACATCGTGCTGGTCATCTGCACCCAGATTGGCGTGTGGCTTCCCTCGCCCGACTACCTGGCCGACACGGCTTCGGCCTACAACCACGTGTTCACCTACGTGCCCCGCATCGTGCTGGGCTCCTTGGCTGGCTTCCTCTGCGGCGAGCTCTCCAATGCCTGGCTCATGGAGCGCATCAAGATCAAGATGCGAGGCCGTCGCCTGTGGGTACGCACCATCGGCAGCTCTGCCGTCGGCTACCTGTTCGACACGCTCCCCTTCGTGCTCATCGCCTTTCTCGGGACGGTCAGCACCCACGACCTGCTCTACATGATTGTCTTCCAGTATGTCTCCAAGCTCCTCATCGAAGCCCTCTTCGGCACCCCCATGGCCTATGCCGTGATACGCTGGGTACGCCGGGGAGTGATAAGAGTTGAGAGTCGTGAGTCATGAGTTGTGAGTTTCGCCTTCGCCAACAGCCCCTTGCTTTTTCAACTCAACTCATAACTCACAACTCATAATTCACAACTCTCATGCAGCGCTACTCCCTCATCCACACCAAGCTACCGCGCGAGTTTGTGCTCCTGCAGGGCACCGGTTGCCGCTGGCGTCAATGCGCCTTTTGCGACTACCACACCGACACTAGTGCCGACCCCTACGCCATCAACCGTCCTGTGCTGGAGCAGGTCACGGGCCACTATGGCGTGCTCGACATCATCAACTCCGGCTCTGCCCCCGAGCTTGATGAGCAGACCCTTTCCCTCATCCGTCAGGTCGTGCGCGACAAGCACATCCACACCCTATGGTTCGAGGCCCACTACATGTATCGCCACCGCCTGGCACAGTTTGCCGCACTGTTCGAGGGTGTCACCGTCAAGTTCCGCTGCGGCATCGAGACCTTCGACCCTGCCCTGCGCGACCGTTGGCACAAGGGTGTGCCCGCCACCGTGAGCCCTGCCGACGTAGCCCGCTACTTCCAAGGAGTGTGCCTGCTGTGCTGCACCGAGGGTGAGACCCGCGAGCATATCCTTGCCGACATCGCCATTGCCCGCCGCCACTTCGAGTACTTCAGCATCAACCTCTTCTGCAACAACGGCACCTCACTACGTCGCGATGAATCGCTTGCCCGATGGTTCGTCCGCGAGGTGTATCCCACCCTGCGCGATGTTGACGGCATAGAGGTGCTCATTGGCAATACCGACCTTGGAGTAGGCTCTTAAGCAAACCGTAGGGAAAGATACCTGTTTTTTAGACGTTTCCTATTGCTGAAAGTTCATAAATCGGTTGGCAACCGTTAGGTCGACGCCCGTAGGGGCTTAAGTCAATGGCACAGCGTAGCGCCGACGCGAAATGAGCGTCGGTTCTCGGATAAACCGACACAAAGTCCAGTGCTTCCCCGCCAGTACTTCAGTACTGAGCTGTAAGTACTCGAGTACTTGGCCTTAAGTACTGCAGTACTTGCAGGAAAGTACTGATAGTTATGTGAGTACTGGAATTTTGCGGGGTGTGGTGGATTTCACCTAAAGATGTCATCCCGACAGAGCGCAGCGACGAGGGATCTCTCATCCATCAACCATCATCCTTCAACCGCAGCTTCACTGTCCTTTTATCGTCATCGTTGCAGCGCTCCGCGCTGCCAAAGCCAACCGATTTATGAACTTTCGCCAATAGGGGATATATAAAAAAACACCGATTTCATCGAGAAAATGATACATTCAAGTACCCAAACCATCATCCATCGACTCTCAATCCGCAGCTCCGCTGTCCAGTTTTCGTTAACGTTATCGTCATCGTTGCAGCGGTGCGAATGCTCCGCTGCACTCTGCCAGGCCAAAAATAAAAATCGTTTACACCGCTCCCGAACTACAAGTCTGTACCAAATCTGGTGACGACTTGTACCGCCAGCGGTACATGCATGTACTATTTAAATTGTCAATCGGACAGCTCCGGTAAATCTGCTCTAGGCCTCTGATAGAAAAAATGCAGACCTCTGACAAAATCATCAGAGGCCTGCAATTTGCCGATAATCTCTATATGTGCTTTTTAGTCAACAGATTTCACGTGATTATACTGATTTTCGTCACGTCGGATATACTTTATCCGACGTTAATGATTATCAAGGTCTGCAACCTGTTAAACAAGGGGGGTATAAATCCCTACCTCAACGCCATCGGATGTGGCATCCGATGGGACGGGAACTTTTTCAATTGATGATATTCACCGCAGGTGTGGTGGCTGTCAATACCCTGCTATCGGTCAGCGTCATGGCTATGGTAAAGGTGATGTCATTGACAGCACTTCGTGATTCCTCCTTAATCATAAGTGTCATGCAGGGCTGGGCAAGAGGTTTTTTGGCGAGCCAACTGGCAATGTCATCGGCACACAGTGCTTTACGTTCGTCTAACTCATAAGTGTCATAGCTGAGAACCAAAGGTGGAGCATATCGTACGATGTGGAAGCAATGGGTCAATTCTTTCCCTGCTGCTATGCCATTAAACTCCTTGTCGGCAGTAATGCTGAGTGCAGTGACGCCTTCCAGACGATATGGAGTCATATACAAGACGGCCCTTGTTTTATTGATTTGATTCTCATATTCCTTCAAAGCCTCCTCTACCTCGGGGATAGGATCCCTCATCGTTGTTTGGGGGATGAATTCAGCGGCAGGAACAAGCTTCGTGTTGTTATAATAATCCTCTACTGTTTCAGAATCCAATGTATCGTAAGTGATTACAGATATCCCCATATCACAGGCAACGACAGCTCCTTCGTAAGTGATATCCATTTCCTGCAAGTAACTTCCTTCTACAAACTCCCCGACTACTGCCTTGAGGTTATGGGCATGAGATGCCATCCCCATGATTATGGCATCACCGCCACCTATCATGTGTTCTTCTTCACGGTTGTCCTTGTCACACGAAGCGATAAAGCAAAGCAATGCCATAAGGCTGAAAAGAACTTTTGTTTTCATATTCATCGAATTTCAATATTTGGGTAAATATTAAGGTCAATAGTATAGTTCCTATTAGCTGTGAAAATCACATCTTCGTCTAATCTTCTGTCTGTACAGACAAGTTGTCTATACCATCCTGTGTACAGGCAAACAGCATTGATGCTGCAAATATAGCAACAAAGCTCTTAATTTTAATAATTCCTTTCATGTTTTCTGATTTAATAGTTTGTTAATTCTAAGTTAAAGTCTCCGTAATAGAGGTTGTCACCTTGCTCTATCTCCAATTGATACTCACCATCGGAAAGAGCAGGCAGATTAATCACAATTTGGTCGCTTGTGAACGAACCGTTATACACCATTACTTGTGTGCCTTGACTGACGACCGTGATTTGCGATGCGGTAGCCTCGCTAAACTCAATGGTTAATATTTGGTCGTCAATAGAGGCTGTAGGCAATTGGACTCCACTTCGCTCATGTGGTTGTTTTTTCTTTTTTAATTCAATATACTTTTCTTCAGCAAACCCAGATAGCGTGCAACAAAGCAACGCCAATAACATAAATACCTTTTTCATACTGATTAGTTTTATCGTTTTCGCTACAAATATATAGCGGAAACAATATTTCAGACGAAAAAAGATAGTGACAAAATAGTGACAATTTCACGGATTTCGCCCCTGATAGAAATAGGGGGGGGTAATAAAGTTTTTGTAATACAGGGAGTTATTGGGTTTAAGCAAAAATGCTGAAAATATCCGCTGGGAGCTTGCTTGAAAGACGTTTCTTGCGCTGGTTCACCACATTGTCGGTAGAGGCGGCCAAGCATTCGCGGATGACACCGGTGGAATAGCCTAAAGCCAGATAGAGGAAGAGATGAATATCCTCGGCACTAAGCTTGCTGCCATTCCTCATTGCCTCATCACGCAGGTTGGTAATGACAGTGATAAAACAACGCTCAAGCGCCTCGGCCAATAGCTCGCGCTCTATGGCTGTAAAGGAGGGAATATCCTTGCTACGCTGCTCGCTCAACCTCTGCAACCGTGCGGCCCAGACTTCTTTGCGCCAAAGAGCGATGCTCGCCGTGAGGTTAGCCCGGTAGAGAGCAAGCATCGGAGCACGCTCCAGCGTCCCATTATCGCGCTTCGCTTCGATGGATTGGTACATTTTGTAGATTCTTGCTTGGTTGCGCTGCAACTCTCGCTGAAGACGAAGATAATACTGCTTACGACGATACTCGAAGAAAAGTATGCCGATTATAATTACAGCGAGCAGACAAACAATGGCAAATACAATAATATAAATGAACGCACGATGACGCTCTGCAAGTTCACGTTGCTGCAGTTCCATCTGATGCGCGGTGCGTATCTCATCAATCTCACTACGCCGCTCGATACGATTGATGGAGTCGCTCGCCTGCTCGAAGCGCTTGAAGTAGCCATAGAGTTCAGGCTGGGCTGCCGAATCCAATGTTAGGTAT
>CANBEE010000110.1 GCA_947367415.1 uncultured Bacteroidales bacterium | reverse complement strand
GAGCTGCAGATATCGTCCGACGAGTATGCGCAATGGCGCAAACAGATTGCCGAGGTGGAGGTGGACTCGACCGTGCAGGCAAGCATCCTCTACATACGGGAGCAGCTGAAGCATGTGCCCGACAAGACGGGCGAGACGGTGAAGTACGACGGCACCATACAGCCCACCAAGATGTTCTGGGCTACGGCCAACTACAGCTTCTTCATCCGTCCCGGCATGCATCGCATCGATGTCAGACCCGCCACGGAGCAGGTATCGCCTCTCGAGGCTGCTACATCGCTCATGCTCTCATCCTATACCGATGGCAAGCAGACGGTCACTGTCATTATCAACTACACCGACACAGACCAACCTCTGTCGCTCCAGTGCGGAACAGCCAAGAAGGGCAAACTCTACACCACCTCCATCGACAAGGATTTGCAGTACACAGGCAAGCATCCCCTGCGCTCACTCAACATCCCCGCACGCTCAATCACTACGGTGGTGGTGGAATGATAAGACGACGTTAATCCGTGTACTAAAAGAGAAAATCTGCGAAGCTGCTTATCCGAGTATCGATAGCAGATAGCTGCATTTCTGAGGGTCGCCCAAGGTCTTGCCCTTGTCGCATGAGAGCTTCACGCAGTGGTGCCACTCGCGCGACTCGGTGATGCGGCCGCGGATGAGCTTGACGACGATGTTCATGGGTTTGCAGTCGGTGATGTCGCAGGTGAGGTAGGTGCCGATGCCGTAGCTGTCAGTGATCTTGCCCTGGCAGTAGCGGTGTATCTCGAGGGCGCGGTCGATGTCGAGGCCGTTGCTGAAGACGGCTTGCTTGGTCATGGGGTCGATGCCCAGCTGCTTGTATTTCTCGACGATGAGGTCGACCTGCTCCTCCTCCACTCCACTGTCGATGCGGAGGCCGCTGAAGGTCATGGCCATGCGCTTGGAGAGGTTGCTGAAGAAGACGTGGTCGCCGAAGCAGTCGTAGAGGAAGATACCTACGTTGCCGTCGTACACCTCAGACCACTTGTTCATGACGTTGTAGTTGCACTCGAACACGCCGCTCACAATCTCCTCGAACGAGATGCACTGGTGCGACATGGTGCCCAGGCAGGGGATGCCCTTCTTCATGGCAAAGTAGACGTTGGAGGTGCCGGTGAAGCGGCCGCACTGGCCGTGGGTGGCCTCCTTGACCTCGGCATAGGACTGGATGAGGGCGTCGATGACACGCTCCTGATGGGCAAACGAGAAGCGGCGACGGGTGCCCATGTCGCCCAGGGTGAGCCCGCCCTGCCATATGCGGCGGCCCTTCTGGAGGCTCTTCTCATACTCGGCATCGGCATCGTACTTGTCGGTATCGCCATTGAGCTGGTGCATGAGCTCGGAGATGGTGGCGAGGATGGGCATCTCCCACATGATGGTGGACCACCACTTGCCTTTGATGCGGATATCGAGGTGTCCCTCGGCATCCTGGGTGATGGTGAGCTCGGAGGCGATGGAGTAAGGTGAGTTCTTGAGTTTTTGAGTTTTTGAGTTGGCAAACTTACAAACTTATCAACTTACAAACTGACGCTAACCCTTAAATCAACAGTAGAGGCCGGTACCATGTGTACCGACCTCTTTGTTTGTATACGATCTGTATTTATCAGAACTCTACTTTGGGGGCAGTATGGGTGCCTTCCTCGGCTTCGAAGTAGGGCTTGGTGTCGAAGCCGTAGATGTTGCTGAGGATGTTGCGGGGGAACTTGCGCAGGTAGGTGTTGTAGCTGCGTGTCACCTCGTTGAAGTTGCGGCGCTCTACGGCAATGCGGTTCTCGGTGCCTTCGAGCTGTGCCTGCAGCTCCTTGAAGTTCTCGTTGGCCTTGAGGTCGGGGTAGGCTTCACCCAATGCGATGAGACGGCCCAGCGCACTGCCTATCTCGCCCTGTGCTTTTTGGTAGGCCTGCAAGGTTTCGGGGGTGAGGCTCTCGGCATCGATATTGATGGAGGTAGCCTTGCTGCGTGCTTCGATGACCTGTGCCAGTGTCTCCTGTTCGTGGGCGGCATATCCCTTCACGGTGTTTACGAGGTTGGGGATGAGGTCGGCACGACGCTGATACTGATTCTCCACGTTGCTCCATGCTTGGCTTACGGCCTCTTCGCGTTCGACCATTCCGTTGTAGTTGCAGCTGCTCAGGGTGAGCACTGCGGCGATTGTCAGAATCGCTGTCTTGATCTGTTTCATTGTTGTATTTGTTATTGATTATGAATAGTTGTTTTTACTGTTTAGGGCTTCCCTCTTCACTCTTAGAACCTTGAGCCGGCACCGCCACCACCCGAGCGACCGCCACCGAAACTGCCGCCAAAGCCACCACCTCCGAAGCTGCCGCCACCAAAGCCGCGTCCACCTCCACCGATGATAGGGCCACCGCCCACTCCGCCGCCACCGATGTGATGGTCTTCGATACGGTATACGTTGTGGCCACAATGGGTGCAGGTGAAGGTCACCTGATCGCGGCGTATGCCGTTGCGGCGCATGATGGTCATGCTGCCCGAGCGCTTCAGCGTGTGTTGCTTGCACTTGGGGCACTGTGACTGCTTGCGTATGACAATATATCCAATGACGACAAAGATGAGTATAGCTGCTACCATAAAGACCATGAATCCGATGAGGGCCTGACGGTCTTCTTCGGCTTCTTGTCGCTCCTCATCGAAGAGGGTGGGGTCGCCCATGAGGTGCTTGTAAAGTGCCCGTGAGCCGGCTACCATGGCTTCGTCCCAACGCTCATCGCCCAAAAGGTCGACCATATACTTACTTTGTATGCGCTTGCAGATGGCATCGGGCAGTGAACCTTCGAGTCCGTAGCCAGTGACAAACTGTATACAGCGTTCCTCTGTAGAAAGAAGTATGACGAGTCCATTGTCTTTGCCCTGCTGACCTACACCCTGTGCTGTAAAGAGTGCGTGGGCAAACTCAAAGCAGTCGGCAGGGTCTATCTCGCCCACTACTGCTACCACAGTCTGTATGCCGGTCTGCTGTTCCAAGGCGTAGAAGATGCTATCCATCGTGTTTACCGCATTGGCTGATAAAATATTGTCGGGGTTGCATGTGTAGCGTGTGCGGTCTTCAAGGTGCACCATAGGAATGGTAGTAGGTGTGTATACCTTGCTCCATGCTGACAAGGTCAGTACGCAAAGCCATAATACAATTATAATTCGTCTCATATTCTTTGCTATATTATTTGTTCCAGATGTCCCATGCGGCATTTGCTTGGCCAATTAGCATATCCATTCCGTTTTGGATGGTAGCACCTGCTTGCTCGCCGCGTTGCAAAAATAGCGTTTTTTCGGGATTATATACTAAATCGAACAGTAGAAAATTGCTGTTCATGAGTGAATAATCTAGTTGGGGGCACTCGTCGGTCTTTGGATGCATGCCTAGTGGCGTGGTGTTGACTATGACTGTGTATTTCTCCATCACTGTGGGGGTGAGCTCGTCATAAGTTAACATGCCCTCTTTCTTGGTGCGTGTAACGAAACGAGTGGTCAGCCCGAGTTTCCGTAGTGCGTAATTCACTGCCTTGGATGCTCCTCCTGTGCCCAGGATTAGTGCGTGGGTGTGATGCGGCCTTAAAAGAGGTCGTATGGAGTCACTGAATCCGATGACATCGGTATTATATCCTTTTAAATATATGTCTTCGCCACATCGTGTCACCTTTACTACATTGACTGCTCCGATAGCTTCGGCTGCAGCATCCAGTTCGTTCAAATAGGGTATTACCTGTTGCTTGTAGGGAATGGTGACATTGAATCCTCGTAGAGTTGTCTCCTCCTTTAATACGTTTGTGATGTCGCTGATGTTGGGTAGCTCGAAATTTTTGTATTCAGCATTGATTCCCTCCCGTAGGAAGAAGTCGGTAAAATATCCTCTGGAGAAGGAGTGTCCGAGTGGATAGCCTATTAGACCGTAGGTATTCATTTGCATAATGCGTTTCTTTTGAGTGCAAAGTTATAGTAAACGGGATAATAAAACAATGCATAATAGCATGGAACATTATTTTTTTTTAGAGCAGTTGAGGCTGTTTCGTCGTAAATTTGTACATTTGCACAATAACCTGATATGTATTATGAAAAACAAGAGACTTTTTCCCGTTTTGTTGACTTGCCTATTGCCTTTGTTGGCTGTGGCTCAGAATAATCGTTATCTTGACTATCATGCTTGGGCACTTACTCCGCCTATGGGATGGAACTCATGGGATTGCTTCGGTCCTACGGTAATGGAGAGCGAAGTGAAGGCCAATGCTGATTATATGGCCGAACATTTGGCAGAGTATGGTTGGGAATATATAGTGGTGGATATCCGTTGGTTTGTGGAGAATGATAAAGCCGGTGGATACAACCAGACGAATCCTATCTATGTATATGATGAGTATGGACGCTATATGCCTGCCGTCAATCGTTTTCCATCAGCAGCCAATGGAATGGGGTTCAAGCCATTGGCCGACTATGTGCATAGTAAGGGACTGAAGTTTGGTATACATATCATGCGCGGTTTGCCCAAGGTGGCAGCACAGAAGAAGCTCCCTGTAAAAGGGACCAAAGGCATTACGTGTGATATGATTGCCAATAATGACTCTGCTTGTACATGGTTGCGTGACAATTACAAGGTTGATTACTCTAAGCCTGGTGCACAGGAGTACTACAACTCCATCTTCGAACTGTATGCCTCATGGGGTGTCGATTTTATTAAGATTGATGATATTGCGCGTCCGTATCATAAAGCAGAGATAGAGATGATACGTCGTGCTATTGACCACTGCGGACGTCCAATCGTGTTGAGTATATCGCCTGGTGAAACACCGCTGGGCGAGGTGGAGCATGTGAAGACCCATGCCAATATGTGGCGCACGGTGGATGACTTTTGGGATAATTGGAGCCAGCTCAACTATCAGTTTCAGGTATGTGCCAAATGGGCGCCTCATATAGCAGCTGGCACTTGGCCAGATGCCGATATGCTTCCGTTGGGCCGTATCAGTATACGCGGCGAGCGTGGTGCCGAGCGGTGGTGTGGGTTTACCGAGGATGAGCAATATACGATGATGAATCTATGGACTATCTTCAAGTCTCCTCTGATGTATGGTGGCCACTTGCCTATGAATCGCGAGGAGGATAATCGACTGCTCACCAATCGTGACGTACTTTACATGCATAGTCACTCGGTTGGCAATCGCCAACTGAGCCGTGAGGATAATCGTATAATATGGAGTGCCGATGACCCCGCGAATGGCGACAAGTTTGTAGCGTTCTTCAATGCAAGCGGTACAGAGTATGTGAATCCAAAGAAAGCTATCTATCGGAGTGGTACCATATCGTACCTTACTACGGGCTATGCTACCGACGTGGAAGCAGCTATCCCTGAAGGAAGTACTACCCTGGTGCTGATAGCGACGGATGGTGGCGACAGTTATGACTGTGACCATGCCGACTGGATAAATCCTGTGGTAATATTGGCCGACGGAACGACTATTGACCTTACAGAGCAGGGATATGTGCACGGAACTTGTGGCTGGGGAAGTATACATACCAATAAGAACCTCAATGGCGGCACATTGACCATAGATGGAAAAACCTATAAGAAGGGTTTTGCTACGCATGCAAATTCGATGTTGCTCTTCGATATCCCTAAGAATGCGGTTAAATTCACGGCTCGTGCTGGACTTGATAAAACAGGTACTGATCAGGGAAGTAAATCATCGGTTGAATTTATGGTATTCACCGAAGATCCCACTTATCGTGAAGAGGTTACGGATGGTAATGCCGGCTCTAAGGTGCTGCGTGTCGACCCGGCCAAGCAGATTGCTACCAGTGGGCTTGTGAGCCGGAAGGCCGAGAGTCGCAATGGACAGACACTGCAGGCTGATATCACTGGAGCCAAAAAACTATATTTGGTGGTGACTAACGGCGGTGACGGTTTGAGCTATGACCATGCCGATTGGGCTAATCCTGTGCTTGTAGATGCTGAGGGTAACGAAACGGCTTTGGGCGATGTCGTGAACTGGGATGCCAATCCTATCAATGGATGGAACTCGCCGCGCAAGAATCGTAGCAATGATGGCAATGCTATTCGTGTAAAGGGTACTACTTATGCTAAGGGATTCGGCACGAATGCTCCCTCGATGCTTACTTTCACACTGCCTGAGGAGCACGATTATGTGGCGTTCAAGTCTGTGGTGGGCTATGATGACGAGGTGAAGAATGCCCCTTCGGGCTCTAATGTGACGATGGAGTTCCGCGTGTTTACCGAAGATCCTGCTCCTGTTAGCTATGATGTGGTGCCGCTTGACCTCAAAGACTTGGGCTTTGCTGCAGGACAGGCATGTACTGTGACCGAGATGTGGGAGAATGTTCAAGTGGGTGTATTCAAGGATGCTGAGTTGGCCGACACTCTTCGCGCACATGCCAGTCGCCTGTATCGTATCAGTGCTGTGGAGCGTGCTGATGTTGCCAGCGTGACAGTAGAAGCTGGCACCAAGCAGATGGGTGGTGTGCCTTTTGATGTTACCATAACGGTGACTGGGGCTGCCGAGGGGTATGTGCAACTGCATTGTGATGATAAAATCTTAGGCAGTGTTGCCATTGACAAGGACGGCAAGGCGGTATACACTTGTAGGAATCTTCATCCCGGTACCTATACAATCAAGGCACTCTATAGTGGTACGGCAAGCGTGGCAAACTGTGTTTCCGCCCCGATTACAATCAACGTAGAGGGAGAGACGTCACTCGAGAATATCTCTGCTCCGAGTGGTACTGCAACGTATGATGCCGTATACACTTTGAGTGGGCAGCGGGTAGTGGGCTCGCATTCTGCTTTGGAGAGTGGGATTTACGTGAGTGGCGGGGAAAAGTTTATCGTCGAGTAGCAATGCTATATAAAATGATAGGCCTGTAACTATTGTTGCAGGCCTATTCTATATTATACGGTATGGAGTATCAGTGTTGTGGCTCCGAGTGTTATGATGGCGCCGTCTTCAATCCGTATGCGGTCTTTAGAACCTAAAATCTCATTCATCAGGAATGTGCCGGTGATACTGTCATTGTCGCGTAATGTGTAGATGAGGTTGCCGCTCTTGCCACGTTTTACGTTCAGGATACAGTGACGACGGTCCATGCTGGGGTCGTTGGTCTCGACGGCTATGTCAATTTCGTCCCCTTTGTTGCGTCGTCCGATGATGTTGTCGCCTAAGTGAAGTGGATGTTCCTGACGGAATCCGAAAACATTCTCAACAGCTACTACGTGTCCTACATTTTCGGCTTGTTGCTCTTCTGAGAGTGCAGAGGCTGTGCCTTTGTTCTCCTCTTTCTGCAGTGCACGCAGTTTGCTTACTCCAATGCGTATGCCAAATTGCTTCTGGCAGTTGTCACATATGAACACGAGCGACTGGCCGTCGGCATATTTCGTTTCGTCAAATTGGATGAAGTGGTCACACTTAGGACAGCGTACTCTTTTCATAGTCTATATTGTCAGATATGATGTGCTTAGTTGTTGCGTACGGCAAGGAGCCAAGCGTTCTGAAATGCCTTGTCTGTGTTACGCAACACCTTGAGATATTCGTTGGCTGCATCCTTGTCGGTGAAGTGGGTGAGTGATATGCGTACACGGTTGTCGCGCTCTACAAGTGAAGCTTCCGGGTATCCCTTGGCTACATACTGGGCAAGCGTTTCTTCAGCGCCATGATGGCTGGCAAGGCTTGCTACAATGATATGATACTGCTTTGTCGGAGCTGTAGCTACAGGATCCTCTGTTGCTTGATTGGTTGTTGCGGGAGCTAAAGCTTCAGCTTGTTGTGGTGCAGGCAGAGCCTCTTCTGTTGGTGCGATGACCTCAGGCGCTTCTGTCACAGGTATAGCCATAGGGACTATTTGCTGTGTAGTGTCGGGCGTGTCGGCAGGTATTACCTCTTCAGCCTGAGTGGTTACTGCAGGTAGGGGGGTACTGATGACTGTAAGATCGAGTGAGGCTATGTCGGTAGGTTTTTCCCTGCCGATGGGGAGGGAAACTGTGAGTAGCAGCAACAATATGGCAGCTGTGGACATGATGTGGCGTATGAGGCCCTTGTCGATATGTAGCTCAATCGTCTTCTTGTTATGTGTGATGAGGCTTTCGGACTGCTGTTCTACTGATGCGGTCTGGCTTCTTTGAATAAGGGTAGCAAGATCTTGTACAAAGAATGAGCTGAGTCCAAAATACGATGGGGAATCAACGCCAGCTGTCTCGGGCTGGAACTGTATAGTGCCGTAGATGTCCTGTCTCAGTGTGCCGATGTGGGGAAGCGTGGCTGTGCTCTCTTCGTCAAGCGTGTCGAGCAGCTTGTCGAGTGCCATATCCACCATGTAGGTGGCCTTGGCATAATCCACTTGGTAGTTCTGCATGTAGCTCTGAACCAGCAAGCCGTCGTTCATTGTAAGAGAGGCATTGAAACTGATGCTGCGTGATGG
>CANBEE010000109.1 GCA_947367415.1 uncultured Bacteroidales bacterium | reverse complement strand
TGCCTTAGCTCTTGGCTAGTCCAAGAAGCTTATCATTGCTCTTGCTGCGCTGTGCCAATGCCAACCGATTTATGAACTTTCGCCAATAGGGAAAGGCAAAATCGCGAGGGTTGGCATGGCAAATCAAGGAAAAAAGCGGGTGTGTCAAGGGCAAAAATGACACACCCGCTTTCTATATGACGGTTCCTGCTTATTCGGTTATCCCCTTGGGATTCTCACCATACTTGTTTGCTCCCGGCTGGCTATCCTTGCAGTACCATACGAGGAGCAGGATGGAGTAGCCGATATAGAGGATATAGGGAATGAGCACCACGCCCCACATCTCCTTCAAGACCGTAAACGTAAAAGCATCAGACTCTACATCTACATTGGCAAGATTCATACCACTGACAATGCCAATCATCTTGACTATCATCCATACGCCCCACACTGCACCGAAAATCAATGTGGCACCATACCACCAGCCACTGCGCCCAATGTCGTGAAGGCGGCGGGTAGCCACGGCAAAGTTGGCAATACCGAGATATACACACAATGCCAGCAGACCGAGTGTGTAGAGCACCATCAGCAACACATTGTCTTCGGAGATTTCCTCGGCAGGGAGCGAGGCGATGAAGCCGAAGACAGTAGAGAACAGCGTCCACCACCAGAACTCGGAACGGCGGGCACGGCCCTTGAATACGAACGATTTCTTCAAGCAGGTCTTGACGGCTTCAAAGAAGCCCATACGTGTTTCTTCCATAATTATTGTGAATATATGTTTTACACTGCGAAGATAACAAAACTGCACGAGGAACGATGCATGATTGGCGAGAAAAATGCAAGAAAATTCTCACGCCTACTCATCTTGCTCTATAGAGCGCCCCAAAAATCGCCCATTTCATCGGGAAATCGTCAACTTCTGCTGCACCGTGCCAGGCCAAAATAAAACTTCTTTACTCGGCAGAAAGTGCCCCAAAAGGCCCTGTCGCGCATTTGTCACACTTTGGTCACACCTTTGTCACGCATTTGTCACACGCTTTGTTGCGCATGAGTGTCAGAAAAGTATTACCTTTGCTACACTAAAAAACCTATCCAGCGCAATGAAAACATTTGTCTATACTCTACTGATGACTATCGCAGCTCTCGGCTTCGTCTCGTGTAACCGTACTGAAACACTCACTCCCATCGAGGAGTATCTCATAGCAAGAGAATGCAGGTGGGAGGGAATAAGATCAGAAGAGAGAGATCAGAAAGCACGAAGCAAGCAGCTGTATGACAAGGCAGCCTATCACTACACCCGAGTGGTGCAGAACGAGGAGTCCAGTGATACATTGGTAGTCAATGCGCTGAAAAACTTGCGTTGGATATCCACATACAAGGCGCACAGTTATAAACAATCGTTGCAATATCTCGACCAACTCGCCAAGCGCTTTGATATAGAGAATCACCCCGACTACCCCATCTTTCTTGTTTACAAGGCTGATGACCTCTGGCATTCCGGTTCCTGGGACTCGGCCGTATATCACGTCAACAAGGCACTCGCACTGCCCCACGATAAGCATGGTACAGTTGATTACATAGCTGGCAATATACTGTTTAATATCTATAATAGGTGGGAGATGAACGACTCGGCTAGCAGATATATGAAACTTCACACAAAATCTATTTTTACCAAGGGCCTTGACCCCATACCGATGGACAATTTCGAGGATCGATTCCAGAGATATGTCGTCTTTTTCGATGACCTGGAAGAGAACGGCGACATCAATGTCACTATCCATCCGAAGTATAAAAAGGCATCGTGGTTCAGTGATGTCCATTTCCATTGGCCTACCTTTATTATAACCCTTATCCTCGTTACCCTCGGTGTTGCTGTGCTCACCTTTATTAATCGCCATCGCCGCAAGCGTGTCATCCGCGAAGAACCGCAAATGCCGCCTCTTGGTTATGACCCCTCGGAGGTTGCAATAAAGGAGAAGTACACTGGAGGATTCTCCCTACCCGAAACGCTCATCCTGCGTCGCAGCCTTGAAGACGGGCGTCGTACCTTTGAGCAAACAGACAGTTTTGCTGATCTCAATATGATGAAGCTGAAGGAAAAGGAGCTCCTAGAGATGGCCTACGAGGCCACACGCGATGTGGAGAGTGCACTGCTCAAATCCTTCACCGATGCTTGCAGCGCATTACACGAGGGACTCGACCTCAATGCGCAGGAACTCGTGTGCTGCTTCTGCACCTACCTCGGCTATGGCAACAATGTCATTGCCTATATCGGGCACACCACACCCTCGGCCATCCGTAAGCGCAAGGAGCGTATCCGCAAGAAGCTTCCTACCGACCTCTACGAAGTGATATTCGGGGAGAATGGATGAGGCTACGCCTTGTCACGCATTTGTCACAACCCCGTCACGCATTTGTCACAGCAATAATTTGCCCCCCTGCACCGATTTGTGTTCCTTTGCCGCAGAAATCGTTGTGCGAGTAAAGTTCCCCTAAGCGCGTTCCTGATGCTTGTTTCAGCGCTATGGGGAACTTGTTTTTTGCGCTCGTTGCAACTTTTCAGATGATGATTTACGTCTAACGAATGCAAACCAAACACACGACCATATGAACAGACACAAACTTTTCTTTTTGTTATTAACAGGTATGCTGACCTTCTCTGTTAGAATCCTGTATGCACAGACGGCGGTTACTACCGACACCATTACCACCTACAACCTTGACGATGTCACGGTACATGCCACGCGGCTGCTGCTTGTGACGAAGAACGACACCACCATCTATGACCTCGATGCCCTCACCGTGAAGGAGGGCGCTCTGCTGCGCGATGCCTTCGAACGGTTGCCTGGCATGAGCTTTCGTGATGGAACTCTATATCATAATGGACGCGAGGTGAAAAGTATCCTCATCAATGGTGTGGACTTCTCGCGCAAAGACCCCATGCTGGCCTTGCAGGCACTGCCCTCGTATATTATGAAGGATGTGAAGGTCTATGAGCGGCAGAGCGACTTCAGCATGATGCACGGCATCGATGATGGGTTCCGCGAACTGGTGGCCGACGTGAGCGTACGCCGCAAGTATATGGGCACATGGACAGGCGAGATTGCTGCTGGTGGCGGTACTGACGAGCGTTTCCTTGGCCGCGGCTATGCCAATACCTTCACCGACCAGTGCCGCGTATCGCTCTTCGGCAATGTCAACAACATCAACGAGCAGCTATGGTATGGCGGTGACGGCAAGCAGCGTGCCGGGCAAGAGAAGAAGGGCGACAACCGCTACTACACACCCGGAGCCACCTTCTTCTGGAAGACTAAGCACAAGCAGGACGAGGCAGGATACTTCAAGATAGAGAGCAACGTGGACTACAATAAGGAACTGTATGACAATGCCACGCAGACAGAGCGAGAACTGTACCTATCGGACGGCAGCCTCTACTCGGCCTCCAATGCACTGCAGAACAACAATGCCGACCGTCTGGCCGGCCTGATAAAGGCAGACTGGAAGATTACAGATGCCACTACGGTGAACTACCTTGGCAACTTTGAGGTAAAGCAACGGACAGAGGAGCAGTCGTCGCTTGCAGCCAACTGGAACGCGGAGCCGCAGTACGGGGAGCACTTGGCCGACACGCTGCAACACCTCTCTACAGCCTCGCCCCATCGGCCCGATGTCACCGACTTGCAACGCAAGTCGGTGCTGAGCCAGGGTGAAGCCGCGTGGTATAGCCATAATCTGAGGATGTATCACTCGATAGCCGACCAGAAGCTATACTTTGCCCTTATCCATGATATGCTCATCGGCTACGACAGCGACACCGAGCACAACCACACCTACTACAAGTATTTCAACGATGAGCATAGCAATTCCACTCTTGTGAACCGCTATAAAGAGACGGCAGGTAACAGTCTGTCGCAAGAGGTGATGGCGCGTGTGATGAAGTATTTTAACATTGAGGGCTTCAAACGCTTCTGCTTGTCTGTGGCATATACCTATGGAGAGCGGCATGCCCAGCGTGACGACCGCGGCTATCTGCTCAATTCGTTGGGTAGTCTTTATTCCGATCCTGCTACATCGTATGAGCTATTCGGAACTTTGCCAACCGATGAACTGTGGCGTTCAGTTGCACGGGAGGACGAGACTACGCGCTATTGGGAAACTGAGAACCGTGAACATATGCTATGTCCTTCACTAAGTTTGAGCAAGGGCGTTTTTTATATGGAACTTGACCCTACGATTCATTTCTGTAATGAGCAATTAATCTATACGAAAGGGATATTACCAACTCTTACCCCGAAACGGAACGACATTTATACAAGTCTTCTTACACAGATTCGACTTCGCTCTGATAGAATAGGCACATTAAGATTGAGAGGTGGTATCACTCCTACGCTTCCTAATATCCAATCATTCGTAACTTATCCCGACATGGCCGATCGCCAATATATTGTATATGGGAATGACGCATTGAAAAAGAGTACAGAATATGCGTTGCAGGGGTGGTACTCCAAGAATTTTGCCAAGGTACGTGACGATGGGAATAAGATTATCCGACAGTTGGGGACCGACTTCTCCTTTATCTACACAGAGAATGCCTTCTCCAACCTTCTGACCTACAACCGCACTACAGGCGTAGTCACCTCGAAGGCCATCAACGTGTCGGGCAACTGGAACGGTCGCTTGGGAGCCAACTTTGCCACTCCGCTCGATGCTTCGCAGCGTTTCTGGGTAGAGACCTCGGCCAATGTGAATATGCTTCACACCAACAGCTATGCTGTGATAGAGTCTGAGGAGGAGACACCCCTGCTCAACAGTAACACCCTCTGTGCCTACTCGGCTATGGTGAAGCCTCGCGTGAAGTTCGACAATATGGATGCCTCCGTGGCCTACGAACTCACCTTGGAGGACAACCGAGGCACCTATCTCTCCGTCAACAACAAGGAGCAGTGGCAACATCACATCCAAGGTCGCCTCACATGGCGGTTGCCCTGGTCGCTCAGTCTCGACGCTGCCGTCAACTATCACAACTACACCACCTACCTCTCTGCCGATAGCCGCATGGATTGGCTGATGATGGACTTCTCCATCGAACGTCCCTTCTTGAAGGGCAAGAACCTCTTTGTGGAACTATCGGCCCATGATTTGTTGAACGAGAACAACGGCTTCAGCCGTGTGTATGATGCCACCTCGCTCACCCATACCTATAACAAAGTCCTCGGTCGCTACGCCATGCTGAGCGTGAGGTATCGGTTTGCGACGAAGAAGAAATAGATGATCCGTAAATAAATTAGTCTGACATTACAAACCAAATACATAACTATATGAAAAGAACACTCTACACGCTAATTCTGGGAGTAGTGGCACTATCAAGCTATGCTGACATTCGCAATGGTTGGGCCTTCTGGGGAGCTCCCATTAACTCATTTACTTTCTCACTTGTTGACGGAGCTGTGACAGAGCTGATGCTCCCGGACAGCACAGTAATCGATGTGGATACCTTGGATGTTAAACGGAGTACAGGGTTCTTCTTTATCGTCGATGGCACCCAGAAAGAGTATATTCTCCGTTTGTCACATCCCGACTACGAGACCACATACAAGAATCTGGCACTTGAACTGCGCAAGCGCGAGCGTACTATTGAGATTGGCAATGTGCCTATGCGCCGACTGACTATGGCCGAGAAAGGCATTACGCTGGACGAGGTAGAGATAGTCACTTCCAAAGTGCAGTTCTACCACAAGGGCGATACGCTCATCTACGATGCCACGGCCTTCCAGATTGCCGAAGGCTCTATGCTGGACGCGCTGATAGAGCAGCTGCCCGGAGCGGAAATCAATGAGGACGGACAAATCTATGTGAACGGGCGCTTCGTGGAGAGTCTCCTGCTCAATGGGGAGGAGTTCTTCAACGGGAAGCAAGAGATAATGCTACAGAACCTGCCGGCCTACACGGTGAAGAGCCTGAACGTATATGAAAAAGAAAGCGAAGAAAGCAGGCGGCTGGGCTATAAGGTCGATGAAGGAACCTACGTAATGGACGTGAAGCTCAAGCGTGAATACAATGTGGGCTGGCTGGCCAACACCGAGCTTGGTGGAGGTACCAAGGAACGCTATGCAGGCCGCGCCTTTGCGTTGCGCTTCAGCGACCTCTCACGCGTGAGTGCCTTTGCCAACCTGAACAACCTGAACGACAACCGCAAACCTGGACAGAACGGCAACTGGCAACCATCTGACCTCTCGGGCGGACTGATGGAGAGCCAGACGGGCGGACTCGATTATGTGGTAAACGGTCAGAAGAACTCCTACAAACTGCAAGGCAATGTGTTCGTCACACATACCGACAAGGACATTCGCCGCACCTCCTCATCCACCACGTTCCTTCCCGATGGCGATGTCTACGGCTATGGACGCAACAGCCAAGACATCGAGAACTTCAGTATCAGCACATGGCACAAGTGGCAGTTCTCTGGTAGTGACAACAGATACAACAGTTACATTGACAGCTATGTATCACCAAGTGTCAATTATAGCCGATCCAATAGTTTGTATAACAATGCCAATGCTGCATTTCTGGACAACTATCTGCAGAGTCCAGAGTTCCTTGACAGCCTGCTGAATGGTGAGGTTCAGTCTATGCGACCGTTTGTCAATCGCTTGAACCAAGCACAAAATAGCACAGGAAGCAATCTGAACGGACAGCTTCAAGGCTTCTTTCATTTCGAGATTCCGCATACCGATGATGCAGTGAACATCACGGCGACCGCCTTCTATAATGACAGGAAGAATCGCCAGTTCGACAAATATATCCTCGAATACCCTACGGCCACAGCTGATGTGCGCGACCGCTATTTCGATATGCCCTACAAGGGATACGGCTTTAACGGTGAGGCCAACTACTATCATAGAATACAATTCTACGAATCGGGACAAGACGGTATGTGGTTCATCAACCCCAGGTATATGGTCAGCCATCAGACGACCACTACCACCAACCACCTTTACCGCCTCGACCAGCTGGAGGAGTGGGCCTCCATCGAAGACTACCCGTTAGGCACATTGCCCTCGATGCAGGACGCTATGATGAGTGTGCTCGATACTGACAACAGCTACATCTCCACCGAACGGAGCACGACACATGCTGTCTGGCTGCAATTGCGATGGAGCAGGACCAAGCGTATAGGCAACCAAAGCCGAACCGAAGACGTGGCCTTCTTCCCTCGTGTCAACATCCAGTCACGCAGCCTGGACTATGGAGGCAGTCAGTCGGTGAACCTCACCCGGAATGAGGTGATGTTTAACCCCAGCATGCACGCCCTGCTCTCATTGGACAGCATGAAGCATAAAGTTCGCTTCGAATATGGTATGAATCCCACTGCCCCTTCGCTGATGAACCTGCTTGACCACACATTCGACTCCGACCCGCTGAATATCCGCAGAGGAAACCCCAATCTGAAGAATACGCATACACATCGCGTCCGACTCGAGTATCAGGCCGACCAGTGGCTAAGCGGAACGGGCAAGATGCTTAACGCCTCGTTGCAATACACACACGTTCGCAATGCCGTGGCAATGGGCTATATCTACGACAAGAGCACAGGCGTGCGCACCACCACTCCCGACAATGTGAACGGCAACTGGAAGCTGGCTTTCGCAGGTAACTACACCTTGCCGCTCGACCGCCAGCGCAAGCTGACCCTACAGAGTAATATGCAGATAGACTACTCGGACAATGCCGACCTCGTAGGCATCAACGGCGCCGAGGTAGCCACCAAGCGTATCGTGCACAACTTATGGGCACGCGAGACCTTGACGCTCAACTATCGCATGGGTGAACACCGCATAGGGGCCAAGGTAAGGGCAAGCACCACCCACGCGACCTCGGAACGGGCGGACTTCAACGAAATCAATGCTTATAATTTCAACTACGGCTTGACAGGACTGGTGAATCTCCCTTATAAGATGCAGCTGAGCACCGACATCACGATGTATACCCGCCGTGGCTATGCCGATGCTAATATGAACACGAGCGAACTGGTGTGGAACGCGCGCCTGACGAAGAGCACCATGAAGGGCAGACTGCTCTTCACCCTCGACGGCTTCGACATCTTGGGCAACCTCAGCACCATTAACTACAGCGTGAATGGACAAGGTCGCACCGAGGTATGGACCAACAGTATCCCGCGCTACGTGATGCTGAAGGTGAGCTACAAGCTGCATAAGCATCCGAAGAGGAAGTAGACACAGTATGCTGAAAAGAAAAAGTGGGCAGACTCAATCGGTCTGCCCACTTTCGTATGAGTATGTATAAAAATTACTCCTCGTTCTGACGCAAGCTCTGAACGTAGATAGCACGCTCCATCTTGAGGCGCTTGATCTCAGAAGGCTTGTTGAACTGCTGACGACGACGAAGCTCCTTTACTACGCCAGTCTTCTCAAATTTTCTCTTAAATTTCTTAAGGGCTCTTTCGATGTTTTCGCCCTCTTTAACGG
>CANBEE010000108.1 GCA_947367415.1 uncultured Bacteroidales bacterium | reverse complement strand
CAAGTGCTCAACGTAGAGGAGGCAGTAAGCCGCTCTGAAGCATTCATCAACAAAAACAAGAAGACAATCATCGCAGCTGTCAGCGCTATCATCGTAGTGATTGCAGCATGCATGTTGGTATCAACCTATTACATCAAGCCACGCGAGCAGAAGGCAGCTGAGGCACTCTTCGCTGGCGAGCGCTACTTCCAGAACGGCAATTACGAGGCCGCTCTCAATGGCGACCAGGACTATGCAGGATTCGAGGCTGTAGCCGATGAGTTTGGCAACACAAAGGCAGGCAAATTGGCTAAGGCATACGCTGGCATCAGCATGGCTAAGCTTGGACGTTACGAAGAGGCTATCCCCCTATTGAAGAGCTTCAAGGGCAAGGATGCTTTGGTAGCTCCCTCTGTATTGGCTGCATTAGGCAACTGCTATGCACAGACTGGCGACGAGGCACAGGCTGCAGCAACACTCGTGAAGGCTGCTAACACAGCAGACAACAACCTGCTCAGCCCCGCTTACCTCATCCAGGCTGGACAGATTTACGAGAAACTCGGGCAGAAGGCTGATGCATTGAAGGCATACCAAGAAGTAAAAAACAAGTATTCCGCTTCAAGCCAAGCAATGGACATCGACCGCTACATCGAGCGTGTAAAGTAAGCTAAACAAAGTATAAATAATAAAGAGTGAAGGGTTGGGCTACACGATGTAAACAACTCTTCACTCTTTACTTTTAAGTCCACCCTAAACACTAAACTCTAAACACTAAACAAGAAACATGGCAACTGCATACCACAACCTATCAGAATACGACATCAACTCCGTACCCTCAGCTGAGGACATGAAGTTCGGCATTGTAGTGTCCGAATGGAACGAGAATATCACAGCCGCCCTACTCCATGGCGCCGAAGAGACCCTAAAGAGACACGGAGCAAAGCCCGAGAACATTACCATCCATACTGTACCCGGAAGCTTTGAACTCATCTATGGTTCAGCAAAGTTCGTACAGAGCGGCGAGGTTGATGCCGTCATCGCTCTTGGCTGCGTTGTGAGAGGCGACACTCCGCATTTCGACTATGTATGTGCAGGCACCACACAAGGCATCGCCGCTCTTAACACACAGGGCAGCACACCCGTCATCTTTGGCCTCATCACTACAGACACCATGCAACAGGCCGAGGATCGTGCCGGAGGCATACACGGCAACAAGGGCGACGAATGCGCTGTTACAGCAATCAAGATGGTCAATCTTGCGAGGAAATTCTAATGAGAAATATAGGCATTTTGCAAATTCCTGCACTTTTTTTCTTGTAGATTCAAAAAATAGTTGTACCTTTGCATCGCCTTTCAGCAGAAAGGCCGTTTGGGCAAATTCCAGAGTGGCCAAATGGGGCAGACTGTAAATCTGCTGTCTTTCGACTTCGGTGGTTCGAATCCATCTTTGCCCACCACTCAAAGAGATGCGGAAGTAGCTCAGTTGATAGAGCATTAGCCTTCCAAGCTGAGGGTCGCGGGTTTGAGCCCCGTCTTCCGCTCTTTTGATGTTGCTGTTATAGCTCAGTGGTAGAGCACTTCCTTGGTAAGGAAGAGGTCGCGGGTTCAACTCCCGCTAACAGCTCTAAATAGCAAACAAGTAGAAATACATTTATTAATAAATACTTAAGTTACAAAAAGCTATGGCAAAAGAAAAATTTGAACGTTCAAAACCGCATGTAAACATCGGTACTATCGGTCACGTTGACCACGGTAAGACTACTCTTACTGCTGCCATCACAACTGTATTGGCAAAGAAGGGTCTCTCTGAGTTGCGTTCTTTCGATTCAATCGATAACGCTCCCGAGGAGAAAGAGCGTGGTATTACTATTAACACCGCTCACGTAGAGTATCAGACAGCTAACCGTCACTATGCACACGTAGACTGCCCGGGTCACGCCGACTACGTTAAGAACATGGTAACTGGTGCTGCTCAGATGGACGGTGCTATCATCGTATGTGCTGCTACTGACGGTCCTATGCCTCAGACTCGTGAGCACATCCTTCTCGCTCGTCAGGTAAACGTACCCCGCCTCGTTGTATTCTTGAACAAGTGCGACATGGTAGACGATGCTGAAATGCTCGAGCTCGTTGAGATGGAAATGGTTGAGCTCCTCACCTCTTATGATTTCGAAGAGGATACTCCTATCATCCGTGGTTCTGCTCTTGGTGCACTTAACGGTGTTGCTGAGTGGGAAGAGAAGGTAATGGAGTTGATGGAAGCTTGCGACACATGGATCCAAGAGCCTCCCCGCGATAAGGACAAGCCCTTCTTGATGCCTGTTGAGGACGTATTCTCAATCACTGGTCGTGGTACCGTTGCTACAGGTCGTGTTGAGACAGGTGTTATCAAGGTAGGTGACGAAGTACAGATCCTCGGTCTTGGTGAAGACAAGAAGTCAGTTGTAACTGGCGTTGAGATGTTCCGTAAGCTCCTCGATCAGGGTGAAGCTGGTGACAACGTAGGTCTGCTCCTCCGTGGTATCGACAAGAACGAAATCAAGCGTGGTATGGTAATTACACACCCCGGTGTAATCAAGCCCCACTCTAAGTTCAAGGCTTCTATCTACGTATTGAAGAAAGAGGAAGGTGGCCGTCACACTCCGTTCGGTAACAAGTATCGTCCTCAGTTCTATCTCCGTACTATGGACTGTACAGGTGAGATCCACCTCCCCGAAGGTACAGAGATGGTAATGCCCGGTGACAACGTTGAGATTCAGGTTGAGCTCATCTATCCGGTAGCATTGAACCTCGGTCTCCGTTTCGCTATCCGCGAAGGTGGTCGTACAGTAGGTTCTGGTCAGATTACTGAAATCATCGACTAATTATCGGTATCCGATACAACCATAGACCCTACCAAGTGTAGGGTCTATCTACGGGAATAGCTCAGTTGGTAGAGCACTGGTCTCCAAAACCAGGTGTCGGGAGTTCGAGCCTCTCTTCCCGTGCTAGAAAAGAAAAAGCGTATGTTTAAGAAAATAGGAAAACTCTGCAAAGAATCTTATAACGAACTTGTACATAAAGTTTCGTGGCCTACATCAAAAGAGCTTACTAGCAGTGCTATAGTCGTTTTAGAAGCTTCCCTTCTTATTGCACTGGTAGTATTCTCTATGGATCAGGTATTCCAGTTTGTAATGGAATTTGTCTATCCTCATTAATTGCGTAGACGATGTCAGAAGTTCAGAAGAAATGGTACGTACTGCGTGCCATTAGCGGTAAGGAGCACAAGGTTAAAGAGTATATCGATTACGAGATAGCTCACACTAACCTTGGTGATTTTGTATCACAAGTCTTAATTCCAACTGAAAAGACTGTTCAAGTTCGCAACGGAAAGAAAGTTGTGAAGGAGAGAAGTTATCTGCCCGGATACGTATTAGTGGAAGTGGCTTTGGTCGGCGAAGTTGCTCATCACCTTCGTAATGTGCCCAACGTGTTGGGTTTCCTCGGAGGTTTAGACAACCCAACGCCACTTAGACTATCTGAAGTGAACCGTATACTTGGAACCGTGGATGAGATGCAGGAGGTTGGCGCTGAAGAGCCCACAATTGTATACACCCTCGGCGAAAGCGTTAAGGTTAACTATGGTCCTTTCTCAGGATTCAGTGGAATCATTGAGGAGATCAACACGGAGAAACGGAAATTGAAAGTCATGGTAAAGATCTTCGGACGAAAGACTCCGATAGAGCTTGGCTTTATGCAGGTAGAAAAAGAGTGATGAGATAGTTACGTATCGCATCACATTTTTCGTATATTTCTTATATAAAACATTTAGAAAAATGGCTAAAGAAGTTGCTGGAATAATCAAATTACAGATTAAAGGAGGCGCTGCAAATCCATCACCTCCCGTTGGTCCTGCATTGGGTTCAAAGGGTTTGAACATCATGGAGTTTTGCAAGCAATTCAATGCCAGAACCCAGGACAAGGCGGGTAAAGTTCTGCCTGTAATCATTACTTATTACTCAGACAAGTCATTCGACTTCGTTATCAAAACTCCTCCTGTTGCTATTCAGTTGCTCGAAGCAACTAAGCAAAAGAGTGGTTCTGCTGAGCCTAACCGTAAGAAGATTGCTGAACTCACATGGGATCAGATCAGAACGATTGCTCAGGACAAACTCGTAGACTTGAACTGCTTTACTGTAGAGGCAGCCATGACAATGGTTGCTGGTACAGCTCGCAGCATGGGTATCAGTGTAAAGGGCGAATTCCCCGGTAATAACTAAAAAACTTCAATTAGAATGGGTAAACTGACAAAAAATCAAAAGTTGGCCGCTTCCAAGATTGAAGAAGGTAAGGTATACACCTTGAAGGAGGCTTCTAGCTTGGTAAAGGAAATTACTACCACCAAGTTTGATGCTTCTGTTGATATTGACGTACGTTTGGGCGTTGACCCTCGTAAGGCAAATCAGATGGTTCGTGGTGTTGTATCTCTTCCCAACGGTACTGGTAAGGTTGTACGTGTGCTCGCACTCTGTACATCAGATCAGGAAGCCGCAGCTAAGGAAGCTGGTGCAGATTATGTTGGTCTCGATGAATATATTGAGAAGATAAAGGGTGGATGGACTGATATTGATGTTATCATCACTATGCCATCTATCATGGGTAAGATTGGTGCCCTCGGTCGTATATTGGGTCCCCGCGGTTTGATGCCGAACCCCAAGAGTGGTACTGTAACTATGGATGTTGCCAAAGCTGTTAAGGAAGTTAAGCAGGGTAAGATCGACTTTAAGGTAGACAAGTCTGGTATCGTACATACTTCTATCGGTAAGGTTTCTTTCACACCTGAAGCTATCCGCGAGAACGCTAAGGAGTTTATTGCAACAATCAATAAGCTGAAACCTAGCGCAGCCAAGGGTACATATATCAAGAGCATTTATCTTTCAAGTACCATGAGTCGTGGTATCAAGATTGATCCCAAGTCATGTGAAGAAAATTAATGAACTAAGAAAGTTATGAAGAAGGAAGATAAAGGACAGATTATAGCTCAATTGGCTGAAACCATTCAGGCATATCCTCACTTCTACCTCGTAGACGTGACAGCTCTCAATGCAACAGCTACAAGCGAACTGAGAAGAAAGTGCTTCAAGTCCGAGATCAAGATGGTCTTGGTAAAGAACACACTTCTTCAGAAGGCTCTCGAGTCTCTCGAAGGTGACTTCTCTCCCTTGTACGGCTCATTGAAGGGTACAACAGCTCTGTTCTTCTGTGAGACAGCTAATGTTCCTGCACGTTTGTTGAAGGAATACGCTGACAAGAAGGCTGTGACTCCTGTACTCAAGGCTGCATATGCAGAGGAAGGTTTCTATGTGGGCGCAGATCAGCTCACCGCTCTTACAAGCATCAAGAGCAAGAACGAAGTTATTGCCGAAATCGTTGCATTGCTGCAATCACCGGCCAAGAACGTTGTTTCAGCTCTTCAATCAGGTGGTAACACCATTCACGGAGTACTCAAGACACTCGGTGAGAGATAATAAATTAACATTAAAACTAATCTTAAAATTATACGAAAATGGCAGATTTGAAAGCTTTTGCAGAACAACTTGTTAACTTGACAGTAAAAGAAGTTAATGAACTTGCAACTATCCTTAAGGAAGAATATGGTATTGAACCCGCTGCTGCAGCTGTAGCTGTTGCTGCTGGTCCCGCAGCTGGTGCAGCTGAGGCTGCTGAAGAGAAGACATCTTTTGATGTTGTATTGAAGAGCGCAGGCGCAGCTAAGCTTCAGGTAGTTAAGGCTGTTAAGGAAGTTTGCGGTCTCGGTTTGAAAGAGGCTAAGGACTTGGTAGACGGTGCTCCTAGCGTAGTTAAGGAAGGTCTTGCTAAGGACGAGGCTGAGAACTTGAAGAAGGCTCTCGAAGAGGCTGGTGCTGAGGTAGAACTTAAGTAATTGCAGCCTGCTATCAGGTAAACGGTTAAGAATCTCCATATTTTGGGGTTCTTAACCTTTTTGTGCCTAATCTTAATTTAAGTTCTAAAAACCATCACCCAATGTCTTCAAATACTGTAAACCAAAGAATTAACTTCGCTTCGATTAAGAATCCGGTTGAATGCCCGGACTTTTTGGAAGTACAATTGAAGTCATTTAAAGACTTCCTCCAACTAGACACTCCTCCTGAAAAGCGCAAGAATGATGGTCTTTATAAGGTATTTGCCGAGAATTTCCCTATAGCAGATACCCGCAACAACTTCGTTCTTGAATTTTTGGATTACTATATAGACCCGCCCCGCTATTCTACCGATGAATGCTTGGAGCGTGGACTGACATATTGTGTCCCCCTTAAAGCCAAGTTGAAACTATATTGTACAGATCCCGACCACGAGGATTTTGATACAGTAATACAAGATGTTTTCTTGGGTCCTATCCCCTATATGACCGAACAAGGTACGTTCATCATCAATGGTGCTGAACGCGTCGTTGTTTCTCAGCTGCACCGTTCACCTGGTGTATTCTTCGGTCAGAGCGTTCATGCTAATGGTACGCAACTCTATTCTGCACGTATCATCCCATTCAAGGGTTCATGGATTGAGTTTGCAACAGACATCAACAATGTCATGTATGCTTACATCGACCGTAAGAAGAAGTTGCCTGTTACAACTCTGCTGCGCGCCATCGGCTTTGAAAACGATAGGGATATCCTCGAAATATTCAACTTAGCAGAGGAAGTTAAGGTTAACAAGACAAACCTTAAGAAGCATATCGGCGATAAGCTCGCTGCTAGAATATTAAAGACACGTGTTGAGGATTTCGTTGACGCAGATACTGGTGAAGTAGTATCAATCGAGCGTAACGAAGTGCTCTTCGACCGTGAAACAGTATTGGATGAGGACGTTATTGAAGAAATTCTTGAGTCTGGTGCTGAGACCATCCTGCTCCACAAGGACAATGCCAATCAGTCAGACTATTCAATTATATTCAACACCCTACAGAAAGACCCAAGTAACTCTGAGAAAGAGGCTGTGCTCTACATCTATCGCCAGCTGCGTAATGCTGACCCGGCTGACGATGCCAGTGCACGAGAGGTTATCAACAACCTGTTCTTCTCTGACAAGCGCTATGACTTGGGCGAAGTAGGACGCTATCGTATCAATAAGAAGCTGAATCTCACAACAGATATCAATGTTGGTGTACTCACCAAGGAAGATATCATTGAGATTATCAAGTATCTTATTGAGTTGGTTAACTCAAAGGCTGTTGTCGATGATATCGACCACCTGAGTAACCGTCGTGTACGTACTGTAGGCGAGCAGTTGGCAAATCAGTTTGCCATCGGCTTGGCACGTATGTCACGTACAATTCGTGAACGTATGAACGTTCGCGACAATGAGGTATTTACACCGACCGATTTGATCAACGCAAAGACTGTTTCATCAGTCATCAACTCATTCTTCGGTACAAATGCCTTGTCACAATTCATGGACCAAACCAACCCGTTGGCAGAGATTACCCACAAGCGTCGTATGTCGGCACTTGGTCCTGGTGGTTTGTCACGTGAGCGTGCAGGTTTCGAGGTTCGCGACGTACACTATACACACTATGGTCGTCTCTGTCCTATCGAAACTCCTGAAGGTCCTAACATCGGTTTGATTTCTTCACTGTGTATCTACGCAAAGATCAACCACCTCGGCTTCATCGAGACTCCCTACCGTAAGGTTTCAAACGCTAAGGTAGATCTCTCTCCTGAAGGCTTGGTATATCTTTCTGCTGAAGAGGAAGAGGACAAGATTATCGCACAGGGTAATGCTCCTCTGAATGAAAAGGGTGGCTTTATCCGTAAAAAGGTTAAAGCTCGCCGTGATGCTGACTACCCTGTAGTAGAGCCGGGTGAGGTAGAACTGATGGACGTATCACCTCAGCAGATTGCATCAATCGCCGCATCACTCATTCCATTCCTTGAGCACGACGACGCTAACCGTGCATTGATGGGTTCAAACATGATGCGCCAGGCAGTTCCCTTGATGCGCAGCGAGGCACCTATCGTAGGTACAGGTATTGAAAAGCAATTGGCAGAGGATTCACGCACACAGCTTGTTGCCGAAGGCGACGGTGTTGTAGAGTACGTTGATGCTGCTACTATCAAGATATTGTATGACCGCACAGAGGACGAGGAATTTGTAAGCTTCGATTCTGCTCTGAAGGAATACAAAGTACCCAAGTTCCAGCGTACAAACCAGAATATGACCATTGACCTTCGTCCTATTTGCGAGAAGGGTCAGCGTGTCAAGAAGGGTGATATCCTTACCGAGGGCTATTCTACTGAGAATGGAGAGTTGGCGTTGGGTAAGAACCTCTTGGTTGCATACATGCCTTGGAAGGGTTACAACTATGAGGATGCTATCGTACTTAACGAACGTGTAGTACGTGAAGACATTCTTACCTCTGTTCACGTTGAGGAATTCATACTTGAGGTTCGTGAGACCAAACGTGGTATGGAAGAACTTACGGCAGATATTCCTAATGTAAGCGAAGATGCGACCAAGGATTTGGACGAGAACGGTATCATTCGTATCGGTGCAACCGTAGAACCCGGTGACATCCTCATTGGTAAGATTACTCCTAAGGG
>CANBEE010000107.1 GCA_947367415.1 uncultured Bacteroidales bacterium | reverse complement strand
GTGCAAAAGGTGTTCGGATGAAAAAGTACCTTCTCGCATTCTCTATCGTATCGTTGCTGTCCTCCGCCGTAATGGCTCAGGTGGGTTTCTTCAAGCGTTTCGTGTTCAGGCCCGATACGGTCTATGCCGTGCGCCATCCTTTTCGATTTACTATACGCCCTAACGTGGGCACCACTTTCGGACAGTACACCTCCCAATGGACTGCAGGAGACACGCCCCATAGCTATAGCCTGATGTCGTCGCCAATCTTCAAGGCGGGCTGCAGCGTATCGTATCTGGGCATTACCGCTGGTATTCACCGCGATGTGAAGCGCCTCTTTGGCGAGACCGAGGAGACGGAATACAGCTTCAGCGGATACACCCCGATTGTGGGTGGCGAAGCCTCCTATAGCTCCTCGCACACCCATACGATGAGCAGCAATGGTGATGGTGAGACGCTATGGGAATTACCGCTCAACGGGTGTCACACACGCCGACTCCTTGCCAATGGTTACGTGGTGCTCAATCCGCGCCACTTCTCCCTGCCAGCCGTGTTCACTCAACGGTATAAGCAGATACGCAGCGCTGGTAGTGCCATCCTTGGAGCATCGCTCACGGGATTCCGTATGGATGTGGATGTAGCACAGTTACCACCCCAGCTGACCGATGATAACACTCCCTACGACTATGCCCGCCACATCATCTACACCGCAGCGAGCCTTGGCGCCGGCTATGCCTACAACTGGGTGCTCCCGGACAACTGGATGCTTCACGCCTCCTACCTGCACACCCTCTCGCTCTACCACTATGGCGAGATAGCCTTCACCGATGGCACTATTCCCTTCGGTCACAAACTTAACCAAGGTGGCATCGTCCGCCTGGGCAGCGTGTGGAACGTAGAACGCTACTTCGACGGCTTCGTAGGTACGATGCAGATGCAGTGGATGAGCTACACCCCCATCCACACCTTCGACTTCTACGTCAACACCCACCTCTTCTTTGGATTCCGGTTCTAGCTGGATATAGTCCCTGTTTCGACAAGTAATCGTGGGTGCTTTAGTAGGTACAAGAATTATTTCTTGTAGGTGTGATAAACGGATAAAGCACAAAAGAGAGTAAAGAGTTTGCATTGTTAAAAAGAATAGTTAACTTTGCAACCAAGATACTAATTTTCTATAAACTAATACGAATATGAAAATCCTACTTACTGGTGGTGCAGGCTTTATCGGAAGCCACACTTTGATTGAACTCACTGAGGCTGGTCACGAAGCTGTAGTAGTTGACAACCTGGACAACTCGTCTCCCATTTCACTGAAGCGCGTAGCCAAGATCATTGGCAAGGAAGTGCCTTTCTATAAAGTTGACATCCGCGATCGTGAGGGTATGCAGAAGGTGTTTGATGAGCACAAGTTTGACGCTTGTATCCACTTTGCAGGCTTGAAGGCTGTAGGTGAAAGCTGCGTTAAGCCTCTCGAGTACTACGAGAACAATATGAACGGTACATTCGTGCTGCTCGATGTGATGCGCAAGAATGGTTGCAAGAACATCATCTTCTCATCCAGTGCCACCGTATATGGCGACCCCGCTATCATCCCCATCACTGAAGAGTGTCCCAAAGGCCACTGCACAAATCCTTACGGACAGACCAAGTCGATGCTCGAAGAGGTGCTCATGGATGTTCAGAGAGCCGACAATGAGTGGAATGTGGTATTGCTCCGCTACTTCAACCCCATCGGTGCCCACAAGAGCGGTACCATCGGCGAGAACCCCAACGGTATACCCAACAACTTGATGCCTTATATCACCCAAACAGCTGTAGGCCGTCGCGCTGAGCTCGGCGTGTTCGGTAACGACTACGATACACACGATGGTACTGGCGTACGCGACTATATCCACGTAGTTGACCTCGCTCGTGCTCACGTGGCAGCATTGAAGGCTATCGTTGCCAAGAAGGGTATCGCCATCTATAACATCGGTACTGGTCACGGATACTCTGTGCTCGATGTAGTGAAGGCATTTGAGAAGGCCAACGGCGTGCCCGTACCTTACTCTATCAAGCCACGTCGCCCGGGCGATATCGCTACTTGCTACTGTAATCCTGCAAAGGCTGAGGCTGAATTGGGCTGGAAGGCTGAGTTTGGTATCGAAGAAATGTGCCGCGACAGCTGGAACTGGCAGAAGAACAATCCTAACGGATTTGAAGAATAAGAATCATCTGACTGATGAAGCGCAAGCAGGGTGTGTCAAGTTCATGACACACCCTCTTTTTATTCCTGCTTACTGATATTTGCCCAGAACTTTGCTCCAGCCAAAGAAAAAGTGTATCTTTACGACTGCAAAAAGAGTTGTTTACCCATGGATAATCATTACTTACATATATATAAGGCGTCAGCAGGCAGCGGAAAGACCTTTACGTTGGCTGTCAACTTCATCAGGATGCTTATAGAGCACCCCGATGACTATCGCCATATCTTGGCTGTGACCTTTACCAATAAGGCAACGGCCGAAATGAAGCAGCGTATCTTGAGCAAGCTTTATGGCATCGCTTACAACACGCCTGACGCTACGGCCTACTTTGAGGAGGTGAAACGTGCCACCCAATTGCCTGATGAGACGATAAGGCTGCGTGCACGGGAATCGCTCGATATGCTCATACATGATTACAGCCATTTCCGTGTGGAGACGATTGACAGTTTCTTCCAATCGGTGTTGCGCGGTTTGGCGCGTGAGCTGGAGTTGGGCAACAGCATGACTATCGAGCTGGATACGCGCAAGGTCATCAGCGAAGCTGTAGACCTGTTGCTGCGAGAGCTGAAGCCGGGCGATGCGGCATTGGAATGGATTGTAGGATATATTGCCGAGGAGATAGATGAGGGCAAGCAGTGGAATATCACCGATGAGCTAAAGAACTTTGCAGGCAACATTCACAATGAGGATTACCAACGTAAGGCCGATGCACTGCGTACTCAACTACAGGGAACCACGCTCATACGTTCGCTGCGTAGCAAACTCTTAGCCGAGCGCTCCAAGGCACGTAGTCGTATGGAGGAGCGTGCCAAAGACTTCTTCAATATCTTGGATGCGCATGGCTATGATATTGATGACTTCTCGAACAAGCGCACGGGTGCTTGTGGCTACTATCTCAAGCTGGGACGGGGTGAATATACAACAGAGCTGAGCGCTCGTGCACAGGCAGCCTCGGAGGGACCCGATGGCTGGGTTGCCAAGACTTCGGGTAAAAAGAAGGAGTTGATGGCTTTTGCCGATAGTGTGCTTGTGCCTCATATCAACGAGACCCACAGGATATGCTGCGAGTGTGTACCTGTGGTCTATACTTGTGACCTAATCCTGCATCACCTCAATCAGCTGCAGCTTATCGACATCATTCACGACCGTGTGTTGCATCTCAATCGCGAAGAGAACCGCTTTCTCCTTGCCGACACTTGCCGCATGCTTAGCTGTATGCAGCAGGGCGATTCATCGTTTGTGTTTGAGAAGCTCGGCTACTATATCGAGCATATCATGATTGATGAGTTTCAGGATACTTCGCGTATGCAATGGGATAATTTCTATCTTCTGCTGCTTGAAGGACTCTCGCACGGCAAGCGCAGTCTCATTGTAGGAGATGTGAAGCAGGCTATCTACCGCTGGCGAGGAAGCGACTGGCGCATTCTCAATGAAGAGCTTACAGCTGCGCTGCAACGCTATACGCCCGACAAACCACATACGCTTGATACCAATCGCCGCAGTTTGCCTGGTATCGTGGACTTTAATAATCGGCTGTTTGAGCGTACTGGGAAAATTCTCTCTGAACAACTTGGCGACGAGGCTGCGCAGCCGCTGATTCAGGCTTATGCCGATGTGGAACAGCGCTACGTAGGAGATAAACAAGGTGGATATGTGCGCATCACTGATGTTGAGCCACAGGAGGGTGAGGATGCACACGAGGCCATGTGCCGCAACGTGCTGCAACTCATCGAAGAACTGCAGGGTGCGGGCATTGCCGACAACCAGATAGCCATACTTACCCGTAGCAATCGCCAGATAGAGCGTATTGTCGACTACATCGGTAATGCCAATCCCGAAATACACATCTTATCGGCTGATGCCTATCTGCTCAGCAATGCTACATCAGTGAGTATGATGATAGCCGCCATGCGATGGGTGGCAGATGAGGAGCAACGCTTGGCGCTGTTGCAGTTGGCCATAGACTATCATCGTGAGGTCTTGGCCGATGCGTTGGAACCCTCGAGTATCGTTGCCATGGCACACTGTGCTTATGGACTACCAGAATCGCTGACCCAGTCGCGTGACAGACTGCTACAGACTCCGCTCTACGAGCTAGCCGAGAAGCTGTATCAGTTGCTCGGATTACAGACTATCACTCACGAAGCGGGCTATATGATGACTTTCTTTGACCGTCTGCAACAGTTCTGCACAGATACTGCAGGCGACCTCACGGCATTCCTTGGCTATTGGGACGATGAGTTGTATAAGGTGCCAATCCCGGCCGGGAGCAATGAGGGACTGGAAGCGATGACCATCCACAAATCAAAGGGACTGGAGTTTCATACCGTCATCTTGCCCTATTGTGAATGGGAACTCAATAAATATAAAGGAACTCTTTGGGTAGAGACTGATGACCCTCTGGGTGGTGGCCTTGAGGTGATACCTCTGGCGTACTCTTCAAAAATGAAATCCTCCATCTTTGCCCATGAGCATGACGATGAGTATATGAAACAGGTAGTGGACAACTACAACCTGCTTTATGTGGCCTGCACACGCCCAAAGGAGAATCTCTTCATACTCAAAGCGGCAGAAAAGAAGAAGGAGGGACGAGGCTCTAAAGCTGCCTCGACGACAATCAACAACGTGGGGCAACTGATAACAATGGCTTTTGGCAATGATAGTCAAAATGGTGTAATTGAATATGGAGAACTGAAAACACCTGTAAGGATACCCTCGGATGATAACCAGTCGCTGCTCCCTGAGGATGATAGGAAGAATCCTTTTGAAATAACTCCAACCACTGTCGAGGTGACCATGCATTCAG
This sequence comes from uncultured Bacteroidales bacterium, assembly GCA_947367415.1. Lineage (GTDB taxonomy): Bacteria > Bacteroidota > Bacteroidia > Bacteroidales > Bacteroidaceae > UBA1189. The sequence goes on along the minus strand of CANBEE010000107.1, from coordinate 3,625 downwards.
AGGAGTTGCAGGTGAGGTTCCGTCAGTCAAACCAATCAAAGCAATACATCCCCGACTATAAGGACGACAACTCCCAGTATATGGAGCAGGGCTTGCTGTTGCATGAGGTATTGTCGCGGATGCAGACAACGGCGGATGCTACATCGGCTATAGAGCAGATGGTGCGCGAGGGGCATATTGGTGACTCAATACAGCGCAAGAATATTGAACGCATCTTGTACCATGCGCTACAGCTCCCACAAGCCGCAGAGTGGTTCTCCGGCAAGTATGAACTGTTCAATGAGTGCAGCATTATATACAACAATCCAGATGGCCATGTTGAACTGATACGTCCCGACCGAGTGATGAAGCAGGGCGACCATCTTATTGTCGTCGACTTTAAGTTTGCCCGCCCCACCATACACCATGAGCAGCAGGTACGGCGTTATATGCATAACCTCCGTGAGATGGGGTACAGCTGTGTTGAGGGATATGTATGGTATGGTTATGATAACCGTGTGGTGCCAGTATCTCTCTAGTGATGAAGCCGAGTACGAAGTAAATAAACAGATGATGACATGACAAACAAACCATTCCTCAAGGCTGTTGCCGAAGATATATACCAACGTATTGGTGATGATATGAGCCGTACTGCCGTGATTTTCCCAGGTAAGCGTGCGGGACTTTTCTTTAATCAATACCTTGCCGACTGTGCCTCACATCCTCTGTGGGCACCTACCTATATCACCATTAGCGAACTCTTCGATAAGTTGTCGCCCTTGGAGATTGAGGCTCCTATCCGTCAGGTATGCCTACTGCATGAGATATTCAATCGTCTCACTCATCGCGCAGAATCTTTGGATGATTTCTATTATTGGGGCGAGTTGCTGCTGAGTGACTTCGATGATATAGACAAGAATATGGTTGATACTGACCGTCTCTTTGTCAATCTCTCGGATATAAAGGCACTCAATAGCCAGTTTGATTTCCTTACCGAGGAGCAAAAACAAGTGTTGCAGCGCTTCTTTGGCAATTTCAGAGGTGAAGAACAGCGTACACAGCTTAAACAGCAGTTCCTGGAGTTGTGGAAGGTGATGGGACCCGTTTACCATGAGCTGCGTACCACGCTCAAGAAGCAGGGATTAGCATATGAGGGTATGATGTACCGTGAGGTGATTGAGGACTTTCATCCCGAAGCATTGACCTACGATAATTACGTAGTGGTGGGATTCAATGTGCTGAACAAGGTGGAGAAAGCTCTGTTTGCCAAACTTAAGGAGAGCGGAAAGGCACTCTTCTACTGGGACTATGATACCTATTATTATGACAATCCGAAGCTGGAGGCTGGAGTCTTCTTGCGGGAGAATATTGCCGAGTTTGGCAATGCGCTCGATGGCGTGGCTATCTATGACAATTTGTCGCATTTGCCCGAGATAACCTGCATCAGTGCTCCTACCGATAATGCACAGACACGCTATTTGCATAGCTGGCTCAGCCAATATCATACGCTAGAGCATGAGCAAGAGACTGCCGTAGTACTATGCAATGAAGACGTTGCCCTCTCGGCGCTGCATGCTCTTCCCTCGAATAAGGTGAAGAATGTCAACATCACCATGGGTTTCAAACTGACGCAGACACCTATCTATACGTTAATCAATAGCTACTTGACCCTACACACCAAAGGGTATGATGAGGAGAGGGATATGTATATGCTCAATAATGTCGTCCAACTCCTTTCGCATCCTCATATCGGGAGCTTGTATGCCGAAGCCGCAGAGTGGAAGCATACCTTGCAGCAGGCCAATCGCCTTTACCTCCCTCAGTCAATGTTGACAACGCATCCTGTACTTGGAACCTTATTTATTCATCATAGCGATGTGGCTGATTGGCTCGACGCGGTAGGCAATCTTATTGACCAGACGAGTAGGCTTTTCTATTATCGCCCCGATGATGGTGACCAATATTTGCAACTCTATAAGGAGGCACTTTTTCGCTGCCGAAGCTTAGTCGAGAACTTCCGCATGATGGTTGCTGACGGTACTCTTAAGGTAAAGTCTGGTACACTGATACGCCTCATGCAACGGGTCATGAAGCAGACTACCATTCCATTCCATGGTGAGCCAGCCATCGGATTGCAAGTGATGGGCGTGCTCGAGACACGTAACCTGGACTTTGAGCATATCATACTTCTTTCCACGAATGAAGGCAAGCTCCCCAAAAGTGGCAATGAAGTGTCGTTTATTCCATATAATTTGCGTGAGGCTTTTGGCATGACTACCATTAAGCGTCAAGATGCTGTATATGCCTACTACTTCTACCGTATGATACAGCGTGCTTCTCATGTGACCATTGTCTACAACGACGGTACGGACGGTATTAACCGTCAGGAACCGTCACGATACATTATGCAGCTGAAGGTTGAGTTCCCTGGCATATTGCATCATCTTAGCATGCAAGCAGCCTCACAGCCAAGGGCGAACAATGATATTCGTATAGAGCAGTCTCCCGAATCTGTGCGTAAGCTGCAGGAATACTTTGGCTATGATGACCGTCGCAAACGCAATTACAAGCTTTCTGCATCTGCTATCAATGACTATCTTGACTGTCGATTGCGTTTCTATCTCAAGTATATAGAGCAGCTGACACCCCCTCAAGATACCAATCCGGATGTGGATGTGGCAGATTTTGGAACTCTCTTTCATAAAAGTGCAGAGCTGGCTTACCGCAAACTGACAGAAAGAAACAGTCTGATTCGTCGTGCTGATTTGGAGGCACTGTACGGTAAGGAAGAGCAAGTTGCAGCGCTGGTTGATGAAGCATTCCGCACGGAGTTCTTTCATACAGCAGCAGATGAACCGCTCCCATATAATGGTACACAGCTGATCGTGCGTCATGCCATATGTCGTTACCTGCACCAGTTGCTACGTATTGATGCGGCCCGCGCACCTTTTACCTATGTAGAGAGTGAAAAGAGAGTCTCCGTCATACGTACTATTACCAGCCATGGACGCGACCTCCCCATATTGCTTGGTGGAACCATTGACCGTATAGATAGCAAAGAAGACGTAACCCGTATTATTGATTACAAGACTGGCGGTCAGCAGAAGAGTATCAAAAGTGTAGCCGACCTGTTCAATAGAGAAAAGTCGCGCGACGGGTATGTACTGCAAGCTTTCTACTATGCGCATCTGATGCTTCAAGAATATCAATGCATTGCTCCATCGCTTTTGTTTGTCCGTAAGACAGCAAACGAAAATTTCGAACCCGATATAGTTATCAACTCCGAGGTTGTCAACGACTTTTCTCGCTACAACGATGATTTCTCATCTCTGCTTACCGATACCATCAATGAAATTTTTGAAGTGACAGGATTCATTGATATTCTGACTATCGAGTAATTCCAATGAAAAACAAATCCCCAATCAAAGCGTTTGAGCAAGGATTGTACCAAGAAAACGAGAGAAACGCGAACCATTATACGATTCGGTGCTTGATATTTGCCGCGGGTCTTACTGTACTCATCTGGATCTTGAACCTGCTCGATTTCTTCGCAGTAGACGATATACTCACTGTCTCTTATACACATCTCCGAGCCCACGAGACTCGACGTCATCTCGTATGCCGTCTTCTGCTTGAAAAGGGGGGG